>JADFWE010000419.1 GCA_015222915.1 Pseudomonadota bacterium
CCGGCCTGGTCTTCCGTCAGGTCGCTGGTTTCGTCTTCAGAATTTTTGTTCATTTCACTCATAAAAAGTGTGTCCACTTAGCGCCGTGACGGCGCTTCATAAGTTTTATTCATTAATTCGGAATGATTATAGCGGTTTTTAGCTAAAATCGTGACTTAAAGTGTAGTTTCAGGGAAATACCGGGGTGATAAAAAATAATGATCTGGATTATGGTCCTGGATTGCATATGAGGGATATATAACTATGCTTATCTAGGGGTATTTTCAATAAATACACCAGGTACAGAATTCATCCGCGTTCTTAATGTCGAATGCGGGCCCGCGTAAATAATGGCTTGATTAGCCAGAGATAGAGATACTTTTTATGAGTGAAGCGTCTGTAGATAAACCAGAACTATTAGTGGTCGATGATTCGAAAGTTATTCGGATCGCTGCCAAAAAGATGCTGGGTGATAATTATGTGATCCATCTCGCTGAGGACGGGCTAATCGGCTGGGAGATGCTGCAGGAGAACTCGGGTATCTCAGTGGTGTTCACCGACCTGAGCATGCCTAACCTCAATGGTATGGAGCTGCTGGAGAACATCCGTGGTTCCAGTAGCGATCATATCGCCAACCTGCCGGTCATCATCATGACCGGTCATGATGATTCTGAAACCATGAAACAGGTGGTGTTTGACGCCGGTGCCACCGATTTCATCACTAAGCCTTTTGAATCAATCGACCTGCAGAGCCGGGCCAAAGCCTATGCACGTCTGAGTCGTAAAGTTGTCGAACTGGAAAAGAAAACCGGTTACGACAAGCTGACCGGGCTGAGCAATGCCAATTCGCTGGAAGAACAGGGGATGAAAGCCTGCTCTTTTGCCAGCCGTCACAAACTGGCCATCAGTGCGGTATATTTTGAGATCAATGATTTTCAGAACTGTTTCTTAACGCATGGCAAAAAGGTGGCGCAGCATATCATCATTACCGTCGGTAAACGTCTGCTGGAGGTGATGCGTGAAGAAGACATCGCTGCCCGTATCGGCGTTGCAAAATACGCACTGTTGCTACCGATGACCAGTCGGCAGAAAACCGAGCTGGTGATCAAACGGGTACGTGAGAGCATAAACAAACTGGTTTTTGATACCGGTAAGGAAAGGATCCGTGTTAATTTCATCGCTGGTTATACCGCGCCTGATGTTAACGAGGAACTGGATTTCAATACCATGCTGGAGCAGGCGGATGATGCCCTGCAGCGGGCGATGAATTCATCTACCGAGCAGATCGTCTGTTTTGATGATGAGATTGAGATCGCTGAGCCGGAAGCTGTTGTCACCGAAGAAGATATCGAGCAGGCATTCAAGCATATCCTTGCCGGTAACTTCTATCAGGTGCCGGAAGCACATCTGGCGACGGTACTGGAGCGTCTGTCGCCGTTTATGCAGTATGTCGAAAACCAGAAGCTCGACGATGTGCCGGCAGAGGTCTCGGCAGATAAAAACAATATTGCCATGTAGCCGTGGCTGAAAAACGCACGAGTCATATCTACGTAATAATGTGATGAGTAAATAAAAAATGTCAAAAAATATGGAAACCATCAGCGCCCTCGAAGCGCAGAAGATGTGCCAGCATGAGCCGAGCACTCTGCTGATCGATGTCCGCTCGAGTATGGAGTTTTTATTTGTCGGTCATCCGACCGGTGCGGTGCATATCCCGTGGATCGATGAGCCTGACTGGGTGGTCAATACAAATTTTGTCACCGATGTGCGTAAGCTGGCGTTGGGCGGATTGGGGCCTGGTGGAGCATCCGGTGAAGAGGCTTCTGACGATGTGCCGATCGTACTGATCTGCCGTAGTGGCAATCGTTCTGCAGTAGCTTGCAAAGCACTGGTCGATGCCGGCCTGCAGAATGTCTATAACATAGAAGAAGGTTTTGAAGGCTCGCTCGACGAAAACCATCATCGCAGTACGGTGGGCGGCTGGCGTTTTCATGGGCTGCCGTGGGAACAATGCTGAAAACGCAATGTACTGGAATCGTTCCTGACGATTCCCAGCATACACTCCATCCGTGGAGATAAAAGAGTGCATAATGAAAAACGAAAAATGTATAAAAACTGAAAAGCAATGGAAGGAACGATTAAGTGATAACGAGTATCGCATCACAAGGGAAGCGGGGACGGAGCCGGCATTTTCCGGTGAGTATTACAACAATAAAGACACTGGCTTGTACCATTGTAAATGCTGCAGTGAAGTGCTTTTTGATTCGGGTGAGAAATACGATTCCGGTTCCGGCTGGCCGAGTTTTTACAAGCCGAAGGATGATATGGTCCTGGCGGAGATAAAAGATGCCAGTCATGGCATGATCCGCGTCGAAGTGCGCTGTCCGAAATGTGATGCGCATCTAGGGCACGTGTTTGAAGATGGTCCGCAACCGACAGGATTGCGTTACTGTATAAACTCAGCGTCACTGGATTTTGAGAGTAAGGGTAGTTAGCACAGGTCAGAAAACGGCTAGAAGCGGACGGTCAAAAGATTATTCACCGCCGAGGCGCAGAGACGCCGAGAAAAACAATATTTCATATGTAACTACGTAGGTCGGGCACTGCCCGACAGACAACAGCTAATAAAGGTACAGTGAAGGTGGGCACTGCCCACCCTACGAA
>JADFWE010000420.1 GCA_015222915.1 Pseudomonadota bacterium
CAGTCAAATTTTTCGATCTCAGGAAAACTGATATCTACTATTTTTTTATGGAACTGTCCGCCTGCACCAGTAATCATATCCGGCAAACGATGGATAGTTTGCGGGCCAAAGACGATATCAACATAAGGTGCGCGTTTTTGTATCTCAGCACCTTCCTGACTTGCTACGCATCCGCCAACACCAATAACTAAATCTGGTTTATCCGTTTTCCACTTTTTCCAGCGACCCAGCTGAGAGAACACCTTCTCCTGCGCTCTTTCTCGAATCGAACAGGTATTCAGCAGGAGCACATCGGCTTCTTCCGGATTATCAGTAAGTTCAAGTTTGTGAGAATCGGCGAGTACATCTGATATACGCGATGAATCATATTCATTCATCTGACATCCGTATGTTTTGATGTAAAGTTTGCGCGTGGAGCTGGGTGACATTCGTACCTGATTAAAGTGATCTTCTTAGGTGTCAATTATACCTTGCCCGTCCAGGCAATATCTACCGCAGTATTCGCCCGCATTTTCCCTGAATTTAGTCGAAAAGTGGCGCGTTTCTCCAATACGGCAGTTGGCAGTAATGATAAAACAGTTTTTTCTTTTAGCTGCAAACTGCCTACTGATTACTGCCAACTATCTTTTATTATTCGACTGTTACTGATTTCGCCAGATTTCGCGGCTGATCGACATCGGTGCCTTTGTGTACAGCAACAAAATAAGAGAATAACTGTAACGGGATAGAAAACAGCACCGGTGCCAGCTCGGCTTCCACCGCCGGGACTTTTATCACACGGCAGTCTTCGCCCAGGTCAGAAACATCCAGCCGTTCATCGGCAAACAAAAAGACCTTACCGCCACGCGCCAGGATCTCCTGAATATTGGATTTTATCTTACCCTCATAACCGTCCAGCGAAATAACAGCAATGGTTGGCATGTCCTGATCGATCAGCGCGATCGGGCCATGTTTTAACTCACCGGCAGGGTATGCATCGGCATGAATATAGGAGATCTCTTTGAGCTTTAGAGCCCCTTCCAAAGCAATAGGAAACAGAGTGCCGCGACCGATAAAAATCGCATTATCCATATCTTCGAACTCTTCGGCCCAATCCTCTATCGCTGTTTTGTCCTGTAATACACGGTCGATTAATCCGGGTAAGGCCTGCGCCTGTTGAAACAGTGCTTTTATTTTATCTTCAGACAGATCACGGCGTTTACCGAGTGCTACTACCAACATCAATAATGCAATAAGCTGCGTGGTAAAAGCTTTGGTCGAAGCCACGCCAATTTCCGGCCCGGCCCTGGTCATCAACTTGATCTCGCTTTCTCTGACCAGCGAACTTTCCGGCACATTACAAATTGATAGCGTTAGATTCGTTTTTTCTTTAATCTCACGTAAAGCGGCCAGGGTATCGGCAGTTTCACCTGATTGCGAGATCGTCACCACCAGCGTGTCATCCATCAGCACTGTTTTACGATAGCGGTACTCACTTGCCACTTCCACGCGGCACGGAATACCGGCAATAGCTTCCAGCCAGTAACGCGCCACGAGACCGGCATGGTAACTGGTGCCACAGGCTATGATCTGCACCGCTTTTACCTGATCAAAAATTTTCTCAGCATCGACGCCAAAAGCACTGTCCAGTAACTGCCCATCAATGATACGACCTTCGAGGATATCGACCAGACACGAAGGCTGCTCATGGATTTCCTTCAACATGAAATGACGGTATTCGCCTTTGGCTGTGGCGTCAGCACTTAACTCAGACTCTTTGATCTCACGCTCAACAACTTCGCCTTTATCGTTATATATGATCAGCGCACTGCTTCGGATATCTGCGATGTCACCCTCTTCGAGATAGATAAACCGGCGGGTGACCGGCAATAGAGCGGCAGCATCAGAAGCGATAAAATATTCACCGATGCCTACGCCTATTACCAATGGGCTGCCACGGCGTGTTGCGATCAGACGATGGCTTTCACTGTTAGACATCACGCCTAATGCATAGGCGCCTTCAAAGTCAGCAACGGCAAGGCGTACTGCGTCAAGAAGATCGCCCTGTTGTTTTAAGTAATGCTCGACCTGATGAACCGCAACTTCGGTATCGGTCTGAGAGGTAAATTCAAAACCAGCACTGCTCTGCTGCTCGCGCAACTCGCTGTGATTTTCGATAATGCCATTATGCACGATAACGACAGACTGGTTACATATATGTGGATGTGCATTCTGTTCACTCGGCTCACCATGTGTCGCCCAACGCGTATGCGCCACACCCAGAGTACCACGAACTTCGGTTTTCTCCAGCGCATCTGACAGTTCTTTAACCTTGCCGACACGGCGCAC
>JADFWE010000073.1 GCA_015222915.1 Pseudomonadota bacterium
ATGCTCGGCTTCTGTCCCTTACATCTCACCCTGACCGAGCGTGATGGCAAGACCACCGTGTTGTTTAACCGGCCTTCTGTTGTCGCAATAAACAGCCCGGCCAGGGAGCTGTTCGTGCAGATCGAATCCGAGGTGATCGCAGTGATAAAGAGTGCTATGAAATAGCGGTTTGATGAAGATAGAAGGTGAGCAGAAAATGTGATGCCGGGAAAAAAACCGTACAAAACGGGTGCAGGGTGAACTTTTTCAGAAATTTTTCTTCAAAGTTTTGTCCGTTATTCTGGTGGTCAGGATAAATTAACTGATTGAACAGGAGAGAACTATGAAAAAACTTACAGCTGTCGCAGCGAGTGCTGCTATCGTCGCTTCCTTTGCTTCGGCGAATGCCATGGCCGATGAGAACCCTTTTGGTATGAAAGAATTAAATACTGGTTATAACGTTGCCATGTCTGAAGGTACATGCGGTGAAGGCAAGTGTGGTGAGAACAAGGACGATAAGACCAAAGAAGGGAAATGCGGTGGTGAGTCATAGCCGGAAATAAGGTATTCGTAGCAAGTGTAAACCGCTGAAAGCGTATTTCAGTAGACGAATAGTGAAAAAGCCGGTTATGCCGGCTTTTTTTATGATAATGATGATGAAGTTAAGGGAATACTGGCTTTATGGCATGAAATTGCTATAAATAAGGAACATAAATGCGATCAAATTCAGGGTGTAAGCCGCTTTTTTTAGCTCTACTTCTCAGTTGACACCCTTTTCGATACGCAATTCTCAAGACTTTATTCTAAAGGATTGCCCATACTGATATTTGACCGGTATCTTGATGATAGATATCTGACTGTTATTTGGGGAATAATATGCCTGACAATGCATCCAAGCAACGAATTCTTATCGTTGAAGAATCCGCAACCCTGCGTTATATGCTTGGTAAAACCATACAGAAACAGGGCTATGAACTCACCAGTGTCGATAGTTTCGAATCGGCGATAGAAACCCTTCAGGCCAGCGCTATGCAGCTGAATGCGATCATTGTCGGCTGGCCCAACTACGAACATTTTGCTGAATCCAAACAGCTGCTGGTCATGCTGGATCGCGAACCCTATAGCAGTGTACCTGTCATCCTGCTGTCCAATGATGCAGAGCTCGACCTGCTGAACTGGATGAGCACACGAAAATCTACCGCGCTGGTTCCCTGGGAGAACTATCAGGAACTGGTGGATTCACTGCAGTCGATGTTAAATCCAGAGCTGCAGGAGCCGGTGATAGAACAGAGCCGGGTAGAGACGGGTCAGGATCATACGCGAGTCCTGTTCGTCGATGATTCCAAGAGTATCCGGGTGTATTACCAGCGCCTGCTGGAGCGCAACGGCTACGATGTGATAACAGCCTGCTCTGTTGCTGAAGCTTATGATATCGCCTGTGAACAGCCCCTCGATATCGCCATCGTCGATTATTTCATGCCCGAACAGAATGGTTACGTGTTGTGTCAGAAACTGCGGGATAACCCGAAAACGTCTGAGATAAGAACCTCTGTCATCACCGGCACCTATCTGGATTCCGTCATCCGTGATTGTCTGCAGGCGGGCGCTATCGAATGTATGTTCAAGAATGAGGCAGAAGAGTTATTTCTTGCCCGGCTTTCCGGCATGCGCCGTTTTATCGAAGTGCAGCGCTCTATCGAACAGCAACGTGAGAACCTTGCGGCTATCCTGGAGTCTGTTGGTGAAGGCGTTTACGGTGTAGACAAAGATGGTTTTGTCACCTTCATGAATCCGGCTGCGTTAAAAGTGCTGGGTATCAGTGATGTTAAACCGCTGCTGGGTAAAAATGCCTATGGTGCATTTCATTTCAACAAGCAGGATATCGGCCGCGACCTGTTAAAAGAAGCTTATTACTCAGGTGAACAGTTGAAAGGCTGGGAGACCATGTTCCGGCATCAGAGCGGTAAGGAGATACCGGTCGACTGTACCCTGTATCCGCTCTCGGTCAACGGTAAGCAGGAGGGTTCGGTGATCGCCTTCCGTGACATCTCCGACCGTAAGATGATGGAAGAAAAACTACGCTGGCAGGCGACGCATGATCATCTTACCGGGTTATATAACCGCCGCTATTTTGAGAACGCGCTGGAGACAGAGATCAAGAATGTGAAACGCACCGATATCATGAGTGCGCTGGTATATCTTGACCTCGATCGTTTCAAATATGTGAACGATACTGCCGGTCATGAAGTCGGCGATAAGCTGCTGGTCGATATCAGTGAGGTGATCAATAAACATCTGCGGCGTCATGATATCGCTGCCCGTATCGGCGGTGATGAGTTCGCTCTGACACTGAAGAATGTCGATGAGAAAACGGCGGTCAGCATCGCTGATGAGATCAGGACCTCGTTGTCGAACCTGCGGGTGAGCCACGAAGATAAATCGTATCACGTGAACGCGAGTTTTGGCATCGCGATGATGGACATTCCCGATGTCAGCGCCGGTGACGTTATGGCGAATGCCGATATCGCCTGCCACATCTCAAAACGTATGGGTCGCAACCAGACGCATTTATATGAACAGAGCAGTGATGAGCGCAATACCATGGGCAGTGAGCTTGGTTGGTCGGCGCGTATCAGAGAAGCACTGGAAAAAGACATGTTCCAGCTGCACTACCAGCCCATCATGAAGATGAGTGATATCGACCTGATCAACCTGCCGGCACAGGACGGTGTGCTATGGCAGCGTCATCTCAACGAAGTCGACAATATCTACAGCTACGAAGTGCTGGTCAGGATGATCGACGAGCACGGTGATCTGCATTACCCGGACAGTTTCATACCGACGGCAGAACGCTTTAATATGATGACGGATATCGATATGTGGGTGCTGGAAAATGCGCTGCAGGAAGTCGTCGCCACAGGTGTTTCCAGCAAGAAGATAAGGCTGTCTATCAATATCTCCGGTAATACGGTCGATAGCGATAGTTCGTTGGAGAAAATAAAATCACTGATCGAACAGTACAACATCAACCCCCGTACACTGACTTTCGAAGTGACCGAGACCTGTGCTATCGCCAACCTCGAACAGGCGAATGATTTCATCAACGAATTAAGAAAGATCGGTTGCCGGTTCTCACTGGATGATTTCGGTTCTGGTTTCTGTTCTTTCTCGCAGCTGAAAAATCTACCGACCGATTTTGTGAAGATCGACGGCCAGTTCGTGCGCAGCATGGCACGCGGTGCTACCGACCGCGCTATCGTTACCGCGATGAACGATGTTGCACATTCGCTGGGACGTTACACGGTGGCTGAATATGTAGAGAGCCCCGAGATCGTGCGCCTGCTGAAGATATGCGGTGTCGATAAAGTACAGGGCAATTACATCTCTATGCCGCTGCATGAACTGCCGAGCGAAAATGTGATCAGGTTCAAGCAAAAACATCATTAAGCAGGATGTCAGTTATCGGCATTCGCTTGTGCAGGGATGAGTGATGTATAAAAGGACATCACTGCTGTTTCGTTAACAATGAACGATATGAACTAGCGATCACCGCCTGAGAACGTATGCCCTTATATAAAAAATTTCTCGCAAAGGCGAAAAGTGCGCAGATTAGTCATTGTTTTTCTTTTCAATCTTTGCGAGAGAAATTTCCCTGAGTAAACTTTAAGTTCAAAATATCCTGTTTCTCTGCAACCGGAAATCAAACCCAGTCTTTCGGCTGTAGGTAATAGCTATAAAGTTTTGCTTCTTCAGAACCTTCTGTTTCTTTACGGTCATATTCAAAGTGTACTACCGGCGGTAGTGACATCAATATTGATTCGGTACGTCCACCGGTCTGTAGTCCGAATAGAGTGCCCCGGTCATAGACCAGGTTGAACTCGACATAACGGCCGCGGCGGTATAGTTGGAAGTTGCGTTGTTCTTCAGTGTACGAATCATTTTTTCTGCGTTGTACGATTGGGCGGTAGGCATCAATATAATGATCGCCAACGCTCTTCATGAAAGCAAAACTTTTTGCGAAGCCTTCTTCGTTCAGATCGTCAAAAAACAGGCCGCCGATGCCGCGCTGTTCATTGCGGTGTTTGATGTAGAAGTAATCATCACACCAGGTTTTGTATTTTTTATAAGTGCCTTCGCCGAAAGGATCGCAGGCTTTTTTTGAGATCGTGTGCCAGTGGATGCAGTCTTCATCATTGCCGTAGTAGGGGGTCAGATCAAAGCCGCCGCCAAACCACCACACCGGGTCTTCGCCTTCTTTGGTGGCGATAAAAAAACGCACGTTAGCATGAGAGGTCGGAATCATTGGGTTCTTTGGGTGGATGACCAGCGATACACCCATCGCCTGAAACTCACGGCCGGCAAGTTCAGGGCGGTGCGCTGTTGCTGAAGCAGGCAGCTGTCCACCAGAAACGTGTGAGAAGTTTACGCCAGCCTGTTCAAAGACTGCGCCATTGTTTAATACCCGAGTGATACCGCCGCCTTTGCCGATGACCTTGCCTTTTTCACGCTGCCATTCATCGACGATAAAATCGGCTTTTCCGTCCTCTTCTGCCAGTGCGCTACAGATGGTTTCCTGCAGCCCGATCAAATAGGATTTAACTGTTTCGATATCAGGTTGGTCTTCTGTGTTCATGGTTTTTGTCTTTTATTGTGTGGATACGGTTGTTGGTGTCACTGTCGCGACTAGTCGCTACGCTCTGATCACATAATTATCGCACAGTCGAATAATTTTTGATGGTTTCGCTGTTAACGGCTGACTGGCGGTTATTATCTTATCGACATCGTAGTGAAAATATTGGTGCAGCTGCAGGCTGTTGATCGCCGGTTTTCTGCCGGACGGATTCGCGCTGGTAGATATGATGGCGTGTCCCAGGCGGTGGCATAATCGTGTTACGTCTCTCTGTGAGGTGATGCGGATGGTCAGGCTGTTGTTATCATCGACTAACCAGTACGGCGCACGTTCGCTGGCGGTAACCACCCAACTGGTGGCCTGATCGACTTGCAGGCCTGTTTCTATGATCGTTTTTATTTGCTGCTCATCGATATCGATCAATGGCTGCAGCTGATCGACATTGCCTGCAAGCAGGATGAAGTGTTTGTCTTCCGGGCGCTGTTTTATACGGTTGATCTTTTCTATTGCTTCCAGGTTGTAAGGGTCGCACCCTAAACCATAGATGGTGTCGGTAGGGTAGGCAATGACGCCACCCTGATGGATGATATGTACAGCATGAGATATCGCAAAATCACTTGCCATGAAAAATACCCGGTGTTGCCTTAGTTGACGCCTGCTTTCGGCTACAAGCGGACCTTAGAAAAAACAGAAATCTCGCAAAGGCGCAGAGAACGCTAA
>JADFWE010000421.1 GCA_015222915.1 Pseudomonadota bacterium
CGATGGTAGGCCCCCAACGTCGTCTGCGAACCCTCCGAAACTTTCTCCAGCGCCATCATCCAGTCTGCCTGCGGCTTATAGCTGTCGGGATCTTTCTCACAGCTGTCGATGGCCGCGCGCCATACTTTCGTTACCTGTTTTACATAAGCCGGACTTCGCTGCCGACCTTCGATCTTGATCGCCGCTACACCGACAGACTGCAGTTCGGGCAACAGTGCCAGCGTATTTAAACTGGTAGGTTCTTCGATGGCGTAATAAGTATTGCCGGCAACATTAAAACGTCCTTTACATAAGGTCGGGTAACCCGCCGACTCTCCTTCACCATGTCTATCGATGAGTATATTATTCAGCCGGGTCTCGAGACCGTCCGGGGTTTCGTTCCAGCTAACAGCATTCGCCGGGGAACAGGCACCAAAGGTATTCGGTGAACGCCCGGTGACGTATGAAGACAATATACAGCGCCCCTCCACCATCACGCACAGGCTGCCAAAACCGAACACTTCGATAGGGACAGGGCTGCTCTGCGCTACCTGCTTCACCTGATTAAGTGACAGCACACGCGGCAGCACTACACGCTGGATACCAAAATTGTCATAATAGAAACTGATCGCCTCGGCATTGGTCGCCGATGCCTGTACCGACAGGTGCAGACGAAGATCGGGCCAGCGGTGGCGGGCATAATCCATCACTCCGATATCTGCCAGTATCAGGGCATCGACGCCCATATCAGCCGCGTGATCGACAGCATGCTGCCAGCGCTGCCAGCCTGAAGGCTGCGGAAAGGTATTGATAGCAACAAAAACATTGGCGCCGCGATCATGTGCGTAACGGATACCTTCTTCCGCCCGCTTATCATCAAAATTCAGCCCGGCGAAATGCCGCGCATTGGTATCATCTTTAAACCCCATGTACACAGAGTTTGCGCCATTATCAACAGCCGCTTTCAGTGAAGGCAGGTTACCCGCCGGGCATACAAGTTCCATCATTATTCTCGAACCCTGGTTATAAGATGATTAATCATACGGATACCGGTGCCGGTTTTTCAGAAGCAGCCGCACCGGATATAAAACTTTCGGCAACGTTAAAGCGTTCTGCCTGCAACGCCAGCGCAGCGGTAATACGATTTAGCACCAGCCATTTTTTCGAGCACCACAGGGGGGCCAGAAGCACATCAGGTGAAGCCGTGCCGGTAAGCCGATGGAAGATAACATCATCGGGTGTCCGGCTGATCAGCTCGACCACATCCGAAACATACCCGTCCAGTGTTAATGGCTGATACTCTCCCCTGCGCCATTCATTTGCCAGCTGAGTGCCTTTTACCACATGCAGCGGATGAAACTTCAAGCCATCGACACCAAGTGCAAGCACTCGCTCCAGTGATCTTATATGGTGTTCAGTCGACTCACCCGGCAGACCCAGGATAAGGTGCGTACACACTTTCAGACCGCGGCTGCGCGCTTTCAGTACAGCCTGTTCATATTCGGCGAAACCATGCCCGCGATTAACCCGGTCCAGGGTTCCATCAAAAGATGACTGCAGCCCCAGCTCCAGCCAGACTTCGTAACCCTGTCGCTGATAATCAGCCAGCAGATCGAGTACTTCATCCGGCACACAGTCCGGTCGGGTACCGATATCCAGCCCGATGACATCAGGCTCCTTTAACGCCTCATCATACAGCCGGGATAGTTCACGGACATCTGCATAGGTATTGGTATATGCCTGAAAATAAGCGATATATTTATTGGCACCGGTGCGTTTTCGGAGGACCCGGCGTCCGGCTTCGATCTGCTCGGCAATATCATCAGGACGGCGTCCATTCGGGCTGAATGAGACATTATTGCAGAACGTGCAGCCACCACGGCCTATGCTTCCATCACGGTTAGGACAGGTAAAACCGGCATCGATGGCGACTTTATGCACACGCTCGCCATGAGCCGCCAGCATGGCCTGACCGAATGTATTCACATATTGCGAAAGAATCATTAGAAACACAGATAGCAAAGGTTTTCCATTATCTATAAATCAGGTGAAAAATGGATGATCTACGTCAAATTATCGGTGTTTTGGTAGCAATCCAGATTGAGCCAGTAATGGCCGTATCTATCCTTCTATCACTTTATATATGCCAGGTACATGAAGAAATTTTCATCGAGAAGTGCTGGATTGAGAATGATTTCGCTCAAAACCCATTTATCATCGCGTCTGACAAAAAGCAGGCTGTAGGCGCGATGCTTGCTCATGCTTTTATCTGTCGTAACTAACAGATCGTAGAGAATTTTTTCATCAGTAGTCGTGTCGATACAGATCGTTGCTAGAAAGATACCGTCTTCTATATCATCATCGTCTTCATCCTGAGGACAGCCTGATAAGGTCGCACCGGATCTTTTCATCTCCAGATACACTTTGGCGTATGTCCGCAGATAATTACGCAACAGGAAGTAACGTATCTTGTCTTCGAGTAATTTTTTCTTTTTATCAGGGAAGGCTTTTGTCGTCAGCTCTTCGTATCTGCTGAGCACGGTCTTATTGAGCCGGTTTCCAGTAGAATCAAAATCTATAGCAACCGGCACATCACCGTATTTACTGTTGATTTTAACAAGCCTGTCGTTAAATGCTTGCTCCCACTGCTGCTGGGTTGAACCGGACTTGAACGTATAGTTCGCATAAGAGAGCTTTCTGATGATGTTCTCATCATCAGATACCTGTAGCTTCATCACATCGTATATAGATACTTTTTCAGTATCAGATGCGTGAGCGTAAGAAGAGAAGGTGAAAAGTATAAGTATAAAAACCAGAGGTCGCACTACCCGCTCCTTTATAGATATAAGAAACCTCTGATCAATATAGCCCCAGATTCACTTCCTGTAAAAGAATGATGCCGGCGGCAAGGTCCAGAGATTAACCGGGCCAAAAATAAGGTCCGGCCAGCATATTTTTCTTTTATTACCGGAGGCCGTGGCAGTGCCCTCTCTCAGCGCTTTCTTTATCCGCATGTTCCTTAACTGCATTTTGAGTCTCCGCAGCTGAGACAAGTCATACAACCGTCCATACTGATAACGGCTTTGGTGTTACATTTACTGCACAGTTGCGAGTTAGGCGGAAAGTCAGATGCTTCACCAGTGCTGCCAGTGGCCTCCTGATCAGCGGCCTTACTATTTCTGTCGTTACAATGAATAGCTTCGTATTCTCTCCTCTTTGCTTCGAGCATCTCTTTCTGGCAATCATCCATACCTGTATCTTCGATCATGCCGATCATCCTCATATGGCACTCGATGGCATCACCTATCTCACCGACCAGAGACGGTTTATATTTTCCGCCTTTCTTGAAGTAACCACCACGAGGGTCGAAAACACTACGTAGTTCGTCGACCAGAAAGGTGACATCACCACCTTTTCTGAATACCGCGGAGATGATTCGCGTCAGCGCCACGATCCACTGGAAGTGATCCATGTTCTTTGAGTTGATGAATATCTCATAGGGGCGGCGCATCTCATGTTTCGTGCCAGGGTTGAGAAGGACATCGTTAATAGTGATATATAAGGCATGTTCCGACTGTGGCGTCTTTATCTTGTAGGTCGACCCCAGCAGCATCTCAGGGCGCTCCAGCTTTTCATGCATCTGGATTATTTCTGCAGTTTCCTGTTCAGCTTTCTTATCTACAGCCGGATCTACCTGCGCTGTTTCATCCCCAGCTTCTTTGCTTATAACTTCATAGCCGACGATCTTGTTTTTTATTTCGATTGGCATTCATTTCACCATTTTATTTATTGTTTTTTCGCGATTGACATCTTCACGTCATTGCGAGGAACGAAGCAATCTTCTTACAGCACATCTGGCATCACGAGATTGCTTCGTTCCTCGCAATGACGGCTGACTAAAACTTACCGTAATAACCTTCTTTCAGTGCATCGTATAGATTTGCTGCCGTGTGTAATTCACCATCGTAGTCGATCTCTTCGTTGCCTTTTGCTTCTATCACCGTGCCGTCTTCTAATGAGAAACGGTAGGTGGTATTTTCAAGATCTGATTCTTTTACCAGTACCCCCTGGAAGACTTCAGGATTAAACCTGAACGTGGTACAGCCTTTCAGATTTTTCTCATAGGCATAGAGATAGATGTCCTTGAATTCTTCATAAGGGAAATCTGTCGGTATGTTCGCTGTTTTCGAGATCGATGAGTCGATCCATTTCTGCGCCGCCGCCTGTATATCGACATGCTGCCTGGGTGTCACATCATCGGCACTGATGAAATAGTCCGGCAGCTTTTCGCCTTCTTTCTCAGAGTAAGGTTTCGCCTGCTGGTTGATCATCTCACGGTAAGCCAGTAGCTCGAATGACCAGACGTCCACATTCTCTTTGCTCTTCTTACCTTCACGGATGATATTGCGTGAATAGTGATGCGCAAAACTCGGCTCTATACCATTGCTGGCATTATTCCCGATCGACAATGCGATGGTTCCTGTCGGAGCGATGGAGCTGTGATGAGTGAAGCGTGCGCCGACGTCTTCCAGCTGCGATACCAGCTCCGGATCAACTTCAGCTATCTTCTGCATGTAACGGCTGTATCGGGCATGAAGAACTTTACCTTTGATGCTAGCGCCGACTTCCCAGCCATCCTCTTTCATCTCCGGGCGGCGTGCGAGCATCTCTGAAGTTACTTTGAAATCCTGCTCCAGAATAGGTGCCGGACCTTTCTCTTTTGCCAGCTCAAGCGCTGCTTCCCAGCCCGCCATCGCCAGTTCCCGTGTTACCTTTTCGGTAAATTCAAGCGATTCCTCTGAACCGTAACGAACGCCCATCATGGTCAGGGCCGAACCCAGACCCAGATACCCCATACCGTGACGACGTTTATTCTCGATCTCTTTTCTCTGCTGCTCTAACGGCAGGCCATTGATCTCTACTACGTTATCCAGCATACGGGTGAATACCTTCACGACCTCGCTGTAAGTCTCCCAGTCGAAGCTGGCATCTGCGGTAAACGGCTCCTTCACCAGATGCGTGAGATTGATAGACCCCAGCAGGCAGGCACCATATTCCGGCAGGCCCTGCTCACCACATGGATTGGTGGTTCTGATATTTTCACAGAACCAGTTGTTGTTCATCTCATTATACTGATCGATAAGGATAAAACCCGGTTCAGCATAATCGTAGGTCGATGTCATGATGACGTTCCACAACTTGCCGGCATCGATGGTTTTATATATACGGCAGGCAACTTCACCTGCTTCATTTTCGATGTAGTTGTCTTTGATCGGCCAGTCACGCCAGATCACCTGATCGACGTCCTGCAGGTCGATACTATGGGTGCGGACTTCTTCTTCAGTTAATGGAAAAGCCAGTGGCCACGGGGCATCGTTTTTCACCGCTTCCATAAACTCGCTGGTTATCAGTAACGACAGGTTGAACTGGCGAAGCCGTCCATCTTCACGTTTAGCACGGATAAAATCGAGCACGTCGGGATGACCCACATCGAAGGTCGCCATCTGCGCACCCCGGCGGCCACCTGCAGACGAGATGGTAAAACAGACCTTATCGTAGATATCCATAAAAGACAGCGGCCCGGATGTCAGCGCACCGGAACCGGAGACATAGGCATCGTTTGGTCGTAACGTAGAGAATTCGTAACCGATTCCTGCACCGGATTTCAGCGTCATACCAGCTTCATGAACTTTTTGCAGGATGTTATCCATCGAGTCATGGATTTTTCCAGAGACCGTACAGTTGATGGTCGAGGTCGCCGGTTTATATTCCTGCGCACCGGCATTTGAAATGATGCGTCCGGCGGGAACGGCGCCCTGCTTCAACGCCCAGAGGAATCGCTCATACCAGTGCTGTTGTTTTTCCGGGGTATCTTCTATATCGGCCAGTGCCCGGGCAACACGGGTGAACGTGCCTTCGACACACAGATCTACAGCCTCACCATGATTGTCTTTCAGTTGATATTTACGCTGCCAGATGTCTTCCGAAGCGGGCTGTAGCGGGATATCGATACGATCGTTTGTTTCTTTTACAGGTAGGGTTACGGTACTCATTCAGGCAATCTCCAATACTACTACAGCGTGCCAACCGTCAGCATTACGCACCCGACCGCCCAGCTATATATAGTGTTATTATTGTTGTTAGATACTATATGTTGTGCATCTTAGATTACAGCCTACAAATAAACTTGATCCATATCAAGAAAATAATACCTTTTATCATCAAATATTTTTATTGCCCGATATATCTGGACGATTTTATCAGGAAGAATAAATCATGCCGGTAGTTCATGGAAAATATCTTAGCCAGGGTCATGTCTCAATCCTGAGACAGATCTATGCAATTACAGCAGTCACATATCAGCTTAAAACGGTCATTCTGGTCAGCATAATCAGGCAGTTTTGTACTTAACCCTGGCAATCAGGCCGAAAAGAAAGAAAGCAACAGTTATCCAGCTAATACCAAAAAGACCAGATGAACCTGAACCACCGGCATCAACGACATCGTCACTTCCTGTATCACTGTCAATATCACTGTCACTTCCGCCATCATTTATCACTGTCGTTTGCACACTGGCAATCTGCTCGTGTTTTAAAGCCTGTACATCATAAAGTGCTTTAAATGTCTGTACCTGTATCAGATGGTCATCACGATACAGGTCCTGTAAATAACCATAAGCTATCGTCTGATAATTTAATGATACGCTGACATTCAGCTCACCGGTAACAGTAACAGGGATTCGATACGTTATCTCATCACTACCCTGGTTAAAGTCGACATCATCAAACGCCAGACCGCGCACCGCGATATCGTTCGGCACGGCGAGTTTATCAAAACCTTTCGGCGTTAAACGGTTGTCTTTCAAATACTGCGCACCGCGTAACAAGGTGTAGGTCACATTGCCATCGGTGTTACCCATGACCGGCTCATAGATCTGCACCTGGTCAGATGATGTAATCAGGTCATAATGAGGTTCAAAAATCGCACTATCTGCATCATTGTCTGCACCCGCGATCGAACCATCTGCATTTATCTTGCCTGATTCAAAAACAATATTACCGCTACTATCAGTAACTATAAAGTTGAGCCACATACGACGCGACGGATAACCTGTCGGTGTTTTATGGCCAGCGTTATTCTGCACTTTCACCTTCGCTTCCAGGATGCCGTTGTTTATCGAGGCTGACGTCAGTTCTATACTTACCGAGCTCTTCAACATGTCACGCGCACGACTGATACTCAAGTCCATATCGGTACTGGTCACGTCAAGCTGCGCAGCATTATCTTTAAGCAAGGTCAGCATCGTGGTATTGGCGCCCACCAGCTCATGCCGGGCAAAACCATTTCTTTCACCCAGAGATGGTGGTCTAGTTGATACTTTAGATGTGGTTTTTGGCATATGGCAATCCTGACAACTCTGCGGGCTGCTGCCGGCGTCATCAAAAATTGAGTTCTGCCATTCGGTATATGCCATCTGCTCAGGAAACTCTGTATCCGGTGTGGTACTTGCTACTAGCCCATCTGCATCAACAAACGGTGTTTTTAAATCATGGCAGGTCGCACACACTGCTGAATCAGAAATATGCGCGCTGTACTGCGGGGTGTAACCCGTATTGTTGAACATTGGATTAACAGTAATATCACTATATTGTCCATAGATCGTTTTTGTAGCATTGATCACGAAATGACCTGAGGCACCGGCCGGGGTTCCCAGCGTGGCATCATCTTCGATCTGATGGCACAAGGTACAGCTGACACCGTTCATTCCAGCATCATGTAAAGAATGGCCGGGATCCAGAATGCCACCCGCACCAAACAAGGTTATCTCTGCCCCCTGCACCTCGGTTATCTCAAAATGTGCCATCGGCGCATGACACTTGCTGCACTTGTCATTGATCAAGGGAGATAAAGCTGGATTACGCTCTAGCTCAGTCGCTACCTTGGCACGCCAGAATGGATCCTTGGTCGCGTTCGCCATCATAGATGCGCCCCAATCCCTGACGATGGAGACATCATTGCCTGAAGTATCAGTCAATCCATCATGACAGCTGCTGCAGTTTTCTGATCCTGAAAAATGAGAAGTAATAAAGCTGGCATCTTCTGCATATGCTGTAAAACCAGACAGGAAAATCAGGATACCCACTAATGTACGAAGCAACTCTTTGACCATAAAAAACCTCTAGAGAATAATCTTATAATATCCTCAGTCAGTATTACTTGATAAGGACAGGCAGTAACATCATGGTATAACACCGCCATTCATTCAAAAAAACTAACAGATTCTTATATTGATGTAATTGACAGCCATCAATAAACAGAAAAATACATGGCATTATCAGGAAAAGACCACCCGAAGCACCTATTTCATATATATGCGTTACACTATCGTCCATGAACGAAGAATTAAAAACCACAGTTTGTACCAACGTGGAATGGCTCGGCCGGGTTCATTGTGAAAAATGCCATATACGCCGCCTGATGCTGTTTTCCAGGCTTCCTGACTCAGCTTTTGAGACATTACTGCAACCAATCGATCACTTTCTTCACGCACCAGGATCAGCCATCTATGAGGCTGGTACAGGTAAAGATTTCGTCTATTCGATCAGACACGGCATAGTGAAACTGGTACATAATGCGCAGGACGGTTCCTACAGGATTGTGCGCTTACTGGGCCCGGGGTCAGCGATCGGTCTTGAATTGCTCGATGGCGCTGATGGCTACCATCATACCGCTATCGCCGTTAACCAGGTCGACCTGTGCAAGATCCCGGTATCAACGGTCAGGCAGCTTGAGAGCGAGTACCCCGTACTTTACAAACAGGTAGGGGAACAGCTTCAGGACCAGCTTGATCTTGCGGACCAATGGATCGTTGCCCTGGGTGCAGGTACAGCTAAACAGCGTGTCGCCCAGCTATTGCTGGTGCTGGACAAATATTTTACTGACAAAAATGATGCCTTTGTAATGCTTAGCGGTGAAGACATGGCAGCGATGATAGGCATTTCGGTCGAAACGGTCAGCCG
>JADFWE010000422.1 GCA_015222915.1 Pseudomonadota bacterium
AGGAAAAGCTTTAACATTGTTAATAGCGCCTGCGGCGCTACTAACAATAAAACCTCTGTGTCCTCCGTGTCCTCTGTGGTGAAATGTTTTTAAAGCTTTTAAGGTCTGCTTTGTGTCAGCAACAGGCCGCACGAAAAACAGTTTACTACTACGTGCGATTATCGGCTCTGCCTGACTTCTATCTGGCTTACAAACTATTCGGTATCTTAAGAAATTGCTCTGGTACTGGCGAGGCTTCCAGATCACTGTCATCGGTCCATCTTAAGATATCGTAATAGCTGCGGATGTTTTCTACGTAACGTACCGGCTCCCAGCCCCGCGCAAAACCGTAGCGGGTATTTTTATACCATTTCTTTTTCGCCAGTAACGGCAACGCTTCTTTGACGTCGATCCAGCGATTAGGGTTCTTTTTCAGCTTGCGAGTAATCTTCCTGGCATCCTGAAGGTGATAATAACCGACGTTATAGGCAGCCATCGCCATCCATGTCCTGTCTGGGTCAGGGACGTCATCGTGGATGCGGTTCAGTGTTTTATGAAAATAACGGGCGCCGCCGTCGATACTCTGTACCGGATCCCGACGATCTTCTACCTTCATGTCTTTTGCAGTTTTCAAGGTCAGCATCATGATGCCGCGCACACCGGTAGGCGATACTGCATCTGGGTCCCAGTGTGATTCCTGGTAACCCATGGCTGCGATCAGCCGCCAGTCCAGGCCGAGCTTGTCAGCTGCTTCCTCGAACATGGAACGGTATGCGGGCAGACGGGTCTCGATATGGCGCATGAAGATCTTGGTGCCGACATAATCGAAATCTTCGACATGGCCATAGGCACGTTCGATCATACGGGTCAGCTCACCGTTTTCTTTTATCTTTTTGAAAAACTTCTGTATTTTCAGGAACAGGCTGTTGTCATTGCTCTTCGGCATCGCCCAGGCCAGTGATTGTGGTTCGTTGATATCAAAGGCGACACGCAGGTTGATGAGGAAACGCTGATTGAGAGCGAGTTCGTTGGAGTCGGCGACGGTATACTCGATGATGTTTTCAGAGACCATCTGCAGTAATTCTTCACTCTCGACCTCATTGTTGGCTTTCCAGCTGAGTTCGGGCACCGTGTTTTTCAGAAGCTTTAACCGTTCGGCGTGGCTGGAGGAGGCGACCACCTCCAAGGTGCCGTTAGACAGCTGCGACAGGCTTCTCGGACGCCTGTTGGCAACGTTATAGACCAGCTGCTCGGTTATCTCCTGGTAAGCAGGACCAAAACGGTAGAGCTTGTCGCGCTCTTCGGTGATGGTGAGACCGGCAGCTGCAATATGTACGGTACCACTAGCTGTCTTTTTCAACAGGTCTCCCAGTGAATCAGGTATTAGCAGGGTGAGCTTGACGCCGAGTTCATCAGCAAACATCTGCGCCATCTCATATTCGAGTCCGGCGGGGCCATCCGGTCCCTCATAATAGGTCGTCGGGCTGTTACGGGTAACGACGATCAGCTGACCATCCTGTTTGATCTGGTCGACCAGTGACAGGCTCTGGATTTTAGGAAAATACTTGAAGACAAGGACGATGCTCGCGATGACCACTGCGAGAGAAAGAAATAAAGGCCGGCAAAGCGACTTCTTAGTTTCGATGGCTCAGCCCTTTTATATCAGTTGCCATAAGGTAGGGCTGCAGGCTAAACGGCGCTCTGGACGATCGGGCGTTATGCAATCGAGAGGGGATAAATAACATATCTATGATTATATGAAAATTATCGGTGTTTGCCATCGTTCAGCACGTCGAAAACAGCATTTGTCAGCAACTTTAATTCATCGTCGGTGATGATAAAGGGTGGCATCAGGTAGACCAGCTTGCCGAAGGGGCGAATCCATACCCCGGCATCAACAAATGCCTGCTGGATGACCGGCATATTCACCGCCTGTTTAAGTTCGACAACGCCGATAGCACCGAGTACACGCACCTCTGCCACATCATCCAGCTGCCTGCATCGTTCAAGTCCTGTGATCAGCCGTTGCTCGATACGTCGAACTTTTTTCTGCCAGTCACCGGTCAGCAATAAGTGGATGCTTTCGAGGGCAACGGAACAGGCCAGCGGATTGCCCATGAAGGTCGGGCCATGCATAAAAGCAAAAGGTGGCTGATCACTGACCGTATCGCTGATCTGTTTAGTGCATAAGGTGGCCGCCAGTGTCATATAGCCGCCGGTCAGCGATTTTCCTACACACATGATATCCGGTGAAATGCCGGCATGTTCGCAGGCAAATATCCTGCCGCTGCGGCCAAAACCGGTGGCGATCTCATCGGCGATAAGCAGTACACCGTATTGTTCGCACAGGGCCTTTGCCTGCTTCAGATAATCCGCAGAATAGAAACTCATGCCGCCGGCGCCCTGAACCACCGGCTCCAGGATCAGGGCAGCAAGTGTCTGGTGGTGGCTTTGCAGCAGTGTTTTCAGATCGGCAATCTGTTCTTCTGAGCAGGGTTCACCAAAAGCACATTCGGGCGAGGGGGCAAAAAAGTTCTTTGCCAGTATGCCGGTAAAAAGACTGTGCATCCCGGTTTCCGGGTCGCTGACCGACATCGCACCGATGGTGTCGCCATGATATCCCTTTCTCAGGCTGATGAACTGCTGTTTCCCGGGCTTGCCTTCGGCGTGCCAGTACTGCACTGCCATCTTCATCGCAATCTCGACCGATACCGACCCGGAATCAGACAGGAATACCGTCTGCAGACCTTCGGGAGAGATCTCGACAAGCTTTTCACACAGCTCTACTGCAGGCGCATGGGTGAGGCCGCCGAACATGATATGCGCCATATTGCCCAGCTGCCGGTTGATAGCAGCGTTTAATTCCGGCACGTTATAACCGTGAATCGCACACCACCATGAAGCCATGCCATCGATCAGTTGACGGCCATCTTCCAGCGTTAAGCGTACCCCGCTGGCTGACTTCACCGCAAAAACCGGAACTTCTGAACGTGTCGAACTATAGGGGTGCCAGACGTGTCTTCTGTCACTGTCCAATATCGGCGAGTCAGCCTCTGATGGTGCTTGAGATGTGGATGGCGGTTGAGATGTGTTCATGCAGGTTATTTTACAGGGTTTGGCGTGTCAGTTTTATGCGTCAGAGTTTAAG
>JADFWE010000074.1 GCA_015222915.1 Pseudomonadota bacterium
AGCTGATGCCTGCCTGGCCTTAGGATCATCAGGAAGATTTTCAACGATAGATTTCACCGACGAGTCTGTCATATAAACCGGCAACACGTTCATTGCGATGACAATCTGAAACAGCAGGAAGACTCCTACCACGACCCAGCTTAATAGGGTGAGCCCCTGCTGATGCTTCAAAGAACGGATATTTGTAGATCTAGCTATAGAATTTTTCATGTTTGGTCACCTTCTCTTTTGGATCAGCTTATTATTTAATGACATTTCCGATGCGTTCGAAATGCCATTCGTCACTGTAATGCATCCAGATCATAAATGCTTTGCCTAACAGGTTACTTTCCGGAACAGGCCCCCATACACGGCTGTCGTTACTGTTGTCACGGTTATCGCCCATGGCGAAATACATGCCTTCGGGTACGATATATTCACCCTGCAGGTTATTCGGCCTGGCTGGCAGCAATAAGATATCATGCTCGGCACCTTCCAGCTTTTCTTTGTATTCATTCGCATAGGTCTGACCAGGGCCTTTGTAAGGACCGACAAACTCCCGCTCTATGGGCTTACCATTAACATAGAGCACCTTGTTGTAATATGCAATATGATCTCCCGGTAATCCGATGATACGTTTTATATAGTCCAGATTCGGATCACGCGGATAACGAAACACCACCACATCACCGCGCTCCGGCTCACTCAATTCGATGATCTTCTTATTGATCACCGGCAGCCTGACGCCATAGGCAAACTTGTTGACCAGGATGAAATCACCGATATACAGCGATGGCAGCATGGAGCCGGACGGGATACGAAACGGTTCAACGATAAATCCGCGCAACAGGAAAACGATCAATAGGACCGGGAAGAATGATTTTGAATATTCGACGATAACCGGTTCTTTCGCCTGGCTGCTGATCTCTACACCCTGATGACTCTGCGACGATGACTGCACTACCTGGTTACGTTTTTTTTCAAAAACAAATTTATCGAGCAGCCAGATAAACCCGGTCACCGCGACCGCGATGAATAAATAAAAAGAAAAATCTAAGATCATTGTAAATTCACTTTAAGAGTATTGTTGAGGGCATCTTTTTGCAGAAGCCATCCTCAGTTGAAAGTTTAGGCGATAATTTTTAATTATCCACTTTGAGAACAGCCAGGAAGGCTTCCTGAGGTATCTCTACCTTGCCAAACTGTTTCATGCGTTTTTTGCCCTTTTTCTGCTTTTCCAGCAACTTGCGTTTCCGTGACACATCACCACCATAACACTTGGCGGTCACGTTTTTGCGTAATGCCTTCACCGTACTGCGGGCGATAATATTGCGACCGATCGCTGCCTGGATAGCGATATCAAACATCTGCCTCGGAATTAATTCACGCATCTTTTCGACCACTTCACGGCCCCGGCGGTGACTGACATCACGATGTGCGATGATCGATAGAGCATCGACGCGCTCACTGTTGATCAGGATATCAACCTTGACCAGATCGGCCTGCTGGAAACGGTCGAACTCGTAATCGAACGAGGCATAACCACGGCTCACCGACTTCAGGCGATCAAAGAAGTCGAGTACGACTTCGCTCAATGGCATCTCATACTGCAGTGAAACCTGCTTACCCATGTACTGCATGTTCAACTGCACACCGCGTTTCTCGATGCACAGCGTGATCACATTACCGACGTATTCCTGAGGCACCAGGACATTGGTTTTGATGATCGGTTCGCGCAGCTCCTCGATGAAATTGACTTCCGGAAGATCGGCCGGGTTATGGATCTCATAGACATCACCCTTGGTGTCCAGAACCTCATAGACCACCGTCGGTGCAGTAGTGATCAGGTTCAGGTCATACTCGCGCTCCAGCCGCTCCTGGACGATCTCCATGTGCAACATGCCGAGAAAGCCGATACGGAAGCCCAGACCCAGTGCAGAGGAATTCTCCGGTTCATATTGCAGCGAAGCATCATTCAGGGTGAGTTTATCCAGCGAATCGCGAAAATCGTTATAGTCATCAGAGCTGACCGGGAACATACCGGCAAAAACCCGCGGCTGCACTTCCTTGAAACCTTCCAGTGCTTCGCTCGCCGGATCATCGGTCATGGTGATGGTATCACCCACTTTTGCCGAATCGATCTCTTTGATACTGGCGATGATATATCCGACCTGTCCGATACCCAGCGACTGACGATCTTCACGTTTCGGCGTAAACACACCGACCTTGTCCACCAGATAGCTACGCTGGCTCGACATCACCATCATTTTTTTACGCGGAGCGATACTGCCCTGCATGACACGGACGAGGATGATGACGCCGACATAGGAGTCGAACCATGAGTCGATGATAAGCGCCTTCAGCGGTGCATCTGGATCACCCTGCGGTGCCGGTACTTCAGCCACGATCTGCTCCAGCAGCTCGTGGATACCAACGCCGGTTTTGGCACTGACCTGCAGCGCATTACTGGCATCGATGCCGATGATCTCTTCGATCTCTTCGCAGACACGCTGCGGGTCAGCGGCAGGCAGATCGATCTTGTTCAATACGGGTATGACTTCCAGCCCCTGCTCGATAGCCGTGTAACAGTTCGCCACACTCTGTGCTTCCACCCCCTGAGAGGCGTCGACGATAAGCAGGGCACCTTCGCAGGCGGCCAGTGAACGTGACACTTCGTAGGAGAAGTCAACGTGTCCCGGGGTATCGATAAAGTTCAGCTGGTAGATCTCACCATCATCCGCTTTATAGTTCAGGGTAACGCTCTGCGCTTTGATGGTGATGCCGCGCTCACGTTCGATATCCATCGAATCCAGCACCTGTGCAGACATCTCGCGCTCTGTCAAACCCTCGCAGGCCTGAATCAGGCGATCTGCGAGTGTTGATTTGCCATGGTCGATATGGGCTATGATAGAAAAGTTACGAATATTTTTCATTAATGTCGTTTACAAAATGTTAGGTACAGTGCGCAAATGGCACTATGATTACTGCCCTGCCGCCGGCTTGTAGCAGGCCTGCGCTCGCGGGCAGCTTTACAGCCCCTTCAACAGGCTGCGTAATGTTTCCGGTTCCAGGAAATATTCACAGACGGTCTCGTCGTTCAAGCTCAGCACCGGCACCCTGCTGCCATAAAGCTTTTCCAGCGCGGCATCATTATCGATATATTGACGCCTAACGGTTATCGAATATTCGGTAATAAAGGGCCTTAATTCATCCTCCATGGCGTCACATAAAGAGCATGTGCTGCGGGTATAAAGGACGAATTCAGCATTATCTGTCAAAGACGGTTACCTTAAAAATCTGTTCCGGATGATCGACCGGCATAATCGACCAATATAATCGACCTGCCCGTTTCTCTACAGGCAGAAAAAAACCGGCAAAGCCGGCATCTCACGTGCACTACTGACTACGACCCGCGTCTACAAACCGGCACGAAGACCTGAATCAAGAGATCCAGCCAGACCTTCTGGCTGATAAGCAGGGCATCGCGCGTCAGAGTTTACCATGTTCGATAATTTTTCTCAGAACTACAGGGGAAAATTGTTGCTTGTTCGACTGTCGTGAAAAATACCACTTTGCCAGCCCGGCGCCGGCAAGCAGCCCGAAAACAGCCGATAAGGCGATACTCAGATCACGTGATTCGGCAGAACCCTGGCCAACAGCCCCACCCTGCAACAAAAAATCGGTTATCAGGGCAAAACCCAGCATGGATATGATGGGGATGAGATACATCACCAGCGAACCTTTGAGCAGGGCATCTTCGGAAAGCCCGACGACGACGGTATCGCCTACTTTGGCGTTGATATCATTCGATGCCTGAAAGCGGCTGAATTTACGTCCGACCACCTTCGACAACAACGATGTTCCACAGCCGTTCTTTGCAGAACAGCTGCCGCAGGCAGACTGTGTCTGCGCCTGCAATATCAGCTGTCCGTCTTCGACCGCTATCACCTGTGCCTGTTCTTCTATCATCAGCTCCGGACCTGTTTCTACGCCTGACCGTTAGCCGCCGATCAAGGCAACAAGACGATCGACTGTGCCATCGACTGGACTGTCTTCAGTGGTACTTCACCTACCACTGTAACAAAATACCCGTCGACCGGCTGGCCGAAAGCATTCACCGCACCCATCGAAGACGCGCCTTTCATATGATCAGCCTCGTTCAGATTCAGCTCGATAAAGATAGAGACCGAAGCCAGCCCGTCGGAGTATGCAAGATGCAACAGATCCGGATGCGCTTCCGGTGATGAATTATTTTTGTGGATCGCCGCCAGCTGCGAATAGCGCATGGCGCTGTGATTCAGCATGAAACCTGCAGGCAGATTGTTTACTTTCCAGCGCTGCGCTTCATCCTGCGGCACCGGCAATACCTGCTCATCCATGACCTGCTGCCTGTAACCCTGGTACCTCTCCAGGTCAAACGCCTGAACGGGCGCTTGCGACAGATAGTTCACCGAGGTAAACATCATCTGTTCGACGATCCGGTTATCCTCGGTCACCAGATCACAGCGCAGTAACATGCCACTGTTTTCATCTATCCAGTAACGGTATCCATAACGATAGGTATCTTTTGGCTTCAACTCGATGACCAGCGTCTGCTGATCCGCGACACGGTCATCATTGAGGCGACTGATGGAATAGTAGGTTTCCAGCTGATCGAGGTTATCCGGCAGCTGCTGATGCAGTGACTGATTTTTGGAGGTATGGCGTATGGTAACGAGTTCACGCCCGGGATAGATAGAGATCACCCGGTTATTATGTCTGAGGATTTTTCTCGGCTCACCGTTTAGCGCTTCCAGGCTCTCCCAGACGCCTTCGTCATCAACACCGTGGGTAACGCGTAGAGTCGAAAGATTATCCGACTTGCGCAGGATGAAAGTCCCCTGATAATTTTTTTTCTGATCGGCATCCGACATGCGTTTGAGCACATCGAACAGATCGCCGGCATAACTGTTAGTGGCGTATATGCCCAGTGTCAACCCACACACCAGGCCGAGCGTCAACAGTAGACGGGCAGCCAGAGACGAGCGCATGTTCACTCCTCTGACAGCTATCATTCAGGTCTGTTCTGAGAACCGCTTAGATGACTACTTCTTAACGTCATAGCTTACCGCTCTCACGTAAGGAAGTCGTCCCTGCAGTGCATCCTGAGTCGCATATTCCAGATGCTGATTGATGTATGGATTGATCTGTTCTGATGCTGAAGGATCAGTCGCTTTATCCTTACTGACAGCCACCGTCGCTACTGGCCGGGTATCCTGCTGGGCAGCCGGCACCGTGTTCACTGCAACAGGTGAACCTGTTGATGACATGTCGCCACTCTGTTGGGACAGGGTCGTCACCATCACCACGGCCACGGTAGCGGCAACGGCCATTCCGGCAACAGGTTTAAACCAGCCGGAGAAATCAAAGAAGCCGGCTTTCTCTTTCACAGCAGCAGCTGCCTGGGTCGCTGCCTGGGCAGCAATGGGACTTTCAGAATAGGTTTCTTCACCGGCGATAGCTTCGCGTATCGCCTGACTGACATCAACAAATGATGAGTTGCTCATCTCACCGCGCATGGCGTCACCGACCATCAGATAGCGCTGCGCCACTTTCGCATCATCGGCTTCTGCCGACAATGAAAAAGACATCAGTTCATCACGATGCATATCGTCATCCAGAAATGCCGAGATCTTTTCTTTACGTTTACTCATCACCTTAACCACACAAGTCTAAATTATTAAATCCAGTATTTTTCTACCCAATATTTTGGTATCTCGCCATGATCGATGCAGATCGATCTTTATCAACTTATCCCTGTTAAGTCTGCACATCAGTCATTACGACGATGAAGCTATTCTTCCATTATAGTAAAATTCTATTTCCTGTACTTCTGCTGTGTTTAACCCGCTAGTGACACACTATGAGATTCTTCATCCAGCAACGGATCAAGGATAGTGTCGATAGCCTCACGGGCCCGAAATATCCGCGAGCGCACGGTGCCTATCGGGCAGTCCATAACCGCAGCAATCTCCTCATAACTCAGACCTTCAATCTCGCGCAGAGTAATCGCTTCGCGCAGATCGGACGGCAGATCTGCCATCGCCCGATGGATAGTCGACTCCAGCTCGCTCGCCAGGGCCTCACGCTCTGGTGTGGCATACTCATTCAACCATTCACTGATGCCGTAATCTTCTGCATCCTGTGCATCGATGCTGTTCGCCGGGCTCTTGCGTGCCTGCGCCACCAGATGGTTCTTCGCCGTATTGATGGCGATCCGGTACAGCCACGTATAGAACGCACTCTCACCCCTGAAATTCGGCAATGCGCGGTAGGCCTTGATAAAGGCTTCCTGTACCACGTCAGGCACATCCGACTGGTTCCTTAAAAAACGGGAGACCAGTTTGGAAACACGCAACTGGTACTTCAGTACCAGCAAATCAAAAGCCTTCTTATCGCCCTGTTGCACACGGACAACCAGCGCCTGATCTATCTCGCGTTCGCTCATCGAACCCTCTCGTTACCGAGCGAACCATCACCCTGCTTACTACGACTCATGTATTTCACTATAGTTCCCGGTGTCATTAAACTTTTGTATTTTGTATAATCAGCGGACAAACTTACCTTATTTCGTTGCAATCATAAAGTTTATCAGCATCTATACGCATATAGCATAGCCCATTGCGGGCAAACACAGACAGTAAAAAAGATGGCCACAACATACCAACATGATGTTCTGATTATAGGCGGCGGCGCGGCAGGCCTCAGCATGGCCCTGCGCCTGGCGGATGACTGCAATGTGGCGATCATCACCAAGGGGCCAAGCAAGGACGGCAGCACCTATTATGCTCAGGGCGGCGTATCGGCAGTTCTCAGCGAGCAGGACTCGTTCGATGCACACATAGCCGACAGCATGAGTGTCGGTGGTGCACTGGCCAATCAGGACACGGTCAAATTCGTGGTCGAACACGGGCCGGAAAATATCCGCTGGATGCAGCAGCTTGGCGTGCCTTTCAGCAGCGATATTTTCAAATCCGGCAAACGTGAACTGCACCTGACCCGTGAAGGCGGCCATACCCATCGACGTGTCGTACATGCAGCAGATGCCACCGGCAAGGCCATGAGCGACACCCTGGAGAACCACGCCCGCCAGCACGACAATATCCGATTCTTCGAACACCATATCGCTGTCGATCTCATCACCACCGAAAAACAGGGAATGAGCAATGGCGAAAACCGCTGCATCGGTGCTTATATCTTCAATCAGAAGAACAAGCAGGTGGAGACGTTTCAGGCCCGTTTTGTAGTACTGGCAACCGGCGGTGCCAGCAAGGTTTACCTGTATACCAGCAACCCGGACGGTTCGACCGGCGACGGTATCGCCATGGCATGGCGTGCCGGCTGCAGCGTCAGCAATATGGAATTCAACCAGTTCCATCCGACCTGTCTGTATCACCCGGAAGCCAAATCCTTCCTCATCAGTGAGGCCGTACGCGGTGAAGGCGGCAAACTGCTGCTGCCTGACGGCACGCAGTTCATGCACAAGTTTGATGAGCGTGGCGAACTGGCACCTCGCGATATCGTCGCCCGCGCTATCGACCATGAGATGAAACGCCTGGGCATCTCCTGCATCTACCTCGACATCAGCCATCGTTCAGCCGCCTTTATCGCCTCGCATTTTCCGACCATATACAAACGCTGCCTGAAATACGGCATCGATATCACCAAAGAACCGATACCGGTGGTGCCGGCAGCGCATTATACCTGCGGTGGCGTAAATACGGATCTGCGCGGACGTACCGACATCAGCCATCTCTATGCCATCGGCGAAACCGCGCACACCGGACTGCACGGCGCGAATCGCCTGGCCAGCAACTCGCTGCTGGAATGCCTGGTATTCGCACAGGCCGCTGCCAGAGATATCAACGCACTGATCAGTGAGACGTACCAATATCTGAACATCTCAAACTGGGATGCCAGCCGGGTGACCGATTCCGATGAAGATGTCGTCATCTCACATAACTGGGATGAGTTACGTCGTTTCATGTGGGACTATGTCGGCATCGTCAGAACTGATAAACGTCTGCAGCGTGCCATGCATCGTGCCAGCCTGTTGCAACAGGAGATCGATGAGTACTACAGCAATTTCCGTATCAGCAATGACCTGATCGAGCTGCGTAATCTGACACTGGTCGCTGAACTGATCATCCGTAGCGCCATGTCGCGTAAAGAGAGTCGTGGCCTGCATTTTTCGCTGGACTACCCGGTAGCGAATGAATCATCTATCGCCAGAGATACCGTACTGAAACCAGAACACAAGTCGAACAAAGAGAAAATAAAGATCATCAAATAAAAACAGTGTTGCGGTTAAAAACAACATAAAACTTACAACTTACAACTTACAACTAATCTCCCCCTATGTCTGAAGCAAACTATTTCATCGAACCGGATCAGCTCGAATCCATCATCAATAATGAAAATATCGTCATCATCGACCTGTGTAAAGCCACGCAATATACGCAGGCGCATATCCCCGGCGCACACTTCGTGAACTATGGTGATATCGTAAAGATAGATAGACCGGTGATGGGATTGCTGCCGGACAACGAGGACTTCTCCGCCCTGTTATCCAGCCTCGGCATTACAAAAAAATCACTGATCGTTACCTATGATGATGAAGGCGGTGGCTGCGCGGCACGTTTTGTCTGGACACTGAATGTCTTCGGCCATGAAACTGCCGTGGTACTGAACGGCGGTTTGCACAGCTGGGCAAATGAAGGCCACGCACTGAACAATACCGTACCGGAAAAACCGGCACCCAGCGGCTACCAGCTGAAGAAGACCCACCGCCATACTGCAACCCGCGCCTTCATCCAGACACATATTGACGATGAAAACGTGGTCTTGCTCGATGCCCGTTCGTTAGCGGAATACAACGGTGAGAAGAAATTTGCAGAAAAAGCCGGACGTATCCCAGGTGCTATCCATTATGAGTGGACGGCATCGATGGATCAGAGCCACAACCTGCGAAGACTGCCGGCTGAGACCATCCAGAAGCAGCTTGATGATCTCGGTATCAACAAAGACAAAGAAATCGTCTGTTACTGCCAGTCGCACCATCGTTCAGCCTATTCATGGCTGGTACTGAAATCACTTGGGTATGATGATGTCCTGGGTTATCCGGGCTCATGGTCAGAATGGGGAAACCATCCGGATACGCCGATTGAGATATAGTTGGCAGTTGGCCGTAAATTTTAAAAAGATCAGCCAGCATTGTGACGATTTATTGTTTTCTACTTTTTTGCGCCCTTCGCGTCATTCGCGGCAAAATGTTTTTATTTTTTTCTGCCAACTAACCTTTGAAAGCAACCATCCTTAAATATTAAGAATATTTTCGCGATAGTGTTTCAACTCGGCAATCGAGTCTTTGATATCATCCATCGCCAGGTGGCTGGGCTCTTTGGTATAGACCATTTTCTTTTCCGGTGCCCAGCGGATGGTCAGCTCTTTCAGGGTACTGACATCCAGGTTCCGGTAGTGGAAAAATTCCTCCAGCTGCGGCATGTAGCGCGCGAGAAAACGGCGATCCTGACAGATACTGTTACCGCACATCGGTGATTTTCTGGCAGGCACATACTGTTTCAGAAAAGCGATGGTCAGGTTCTCAGCGGTCTCTTCCGAGATGGCGCTGTTTTTCACACGCTCGGTCAGACCGGATTTACCGTGCTGGTTGGTACACCACTCATCCATATTGTCCATCACGTCATCCGGTTGATGCACCACGATCGATGGCCCTTCATCGATCACCCTGAGATGTTTATCAGTAACGATGGTCGCAATTTCGATAATGACATCTGAATTCGGGTCCAGCCCTGTCATCTCAAGATCGATCCAGATCAGGTTTTCATCATTTATTTTCGACATAATTTATTCAGGCCCTTAAACCATTAGTATTCAAGCAGTTTTTTTTAGTACGCAAACAGGCTACTATTGTCGCTGCGTTCTGCGTTTTGGCAGATAATACAGGCAACCACCGATAACACAAAGAGTTTTTGATGAGTCAGTTACATAATTTCACCCTTTTATTCCTTGCCATGCTGTTCATATCGACGGTGATGCGGTTATATCTCTCGCAGCGCCAGATTGATCACATCGCAAAAAACCGTGTCCGGGTGCCTGCCGACTTTGCCGAAAACATCACCCTGGAAGATCATCAGAAAGCCGCCGACTACACCACGGCAAAGGTAAGATTCGGCCGCCTGCCGCTAGCCTATGAAGTTTTACTTCTGCTCTTCTGGAGCCTGGGCGGCGGACTCGACTGGCTGGATAACAATATCATCTCACTGGGGATGAACCCTGTCCTTACCGGTATCGCCGTCATCCTGGTGTTCACCTTTATATCGTCGTTGCTCGACCTGCCTTTCTCCCTGTATAACACCTTTGTCCTGGAAGAGAAGTTCGGTTTCAACCGCACCACCCTCAAAACCTTTATCACCGATATGGTGAAAGGCAGCCTGCTAGGCCTGCTGCTCGGCGTACCGCTGCTGTATGTCATCCTGTGGCTGATGCAACAGACCGGTGACCAATGGTGGATATACACATGGCTGGTGATCAGCGGTTTCAGCCTGTTCATGATGTGGGTGTACCCGACATGGATCGCACCGATATTCAATAAATTCGAACCACTTGAAGAAGGTGAGACGCTGAACCGAATCACCAGTTTGCTGACACGCTGCGGTTTTAACAGCAACGGTATCTTCGTCATCGACGGCTCCAAACGTTCTTCACACGGCAACGCTTATTTTTCCGGGTTCGGCCGTAATAAACGTATCGTGTTTTTTGATACCCTGCTGAAGATGCTCAGCGACGATGAACTCGAGGCCGTACTCGCGCATGAGCTGGGACACTTCAAGAAAAAACATATCATCAAAGGCATGGCGATCTCTTTCGGCACCACCCTGCTGGCGCTGGCGATACTGGCATGGCTGATGAAGACTGACTGGTTCTATACGGCACTCGGCATCAGCGAACGCGCAGACGGTTACCCTGCTTATCTGGCCTTATTGTTATTTACCCTGGTATTACCGGCATTCACCTTCGTGTTCCAGCCATTGTTCAGCATATTCTCCCGCAAGAATGAATTTGAAGCCGATGCGTTTGCCGCACAGCAGACCGATGCAAAATACCTGATCCAGGCGCTGGTCGGTCTGTATCGCGAGAACGCCAGCACCTTAACACCTGACCCGCTGTATTCCTCATTCTATGATTCACACCCGCCCGCTCCGGTAAGGATCGAGCACCTCAAGATGCAGAACGCGTAAAAAACCAAAGGGAACAACTATGAAAAGACCATCACAGAGAAGCAACACCCTGCTCACCCGGTCAGCTGTATTATCGACTGCAATATCGGCTGCCATGATATGCAATATCGCCATTGCCAGCGAAGCGGAAATAACCGATCCGATCGCTCACGGTGAGCAGGCACATAAAACGCATTGTTACAAATGTCATAGTGATGATGTCTATACGCGTGACAACCGTTTCGTAAAATCCATCGATGCACTGAGCAAACAGGTCGTACGTTGCAAGGAAGGAAGTGACATACCCTGGTTTGATGAAGATGCCGATGCTGTGGTGCAGTTCCTCAACAACAAGTACTATAAGTTCTAGCCAGGCATCTGCTGCAATATGACCGAACTGCACAAACAACAATGCCACGAATGCTCTCCCGATGAGGCACTGAGCACTGAAGAATGTGCAGTTCTGTTACAACAGCTGGAACCACCATGGCAACACGATGCGAACGATAAAAGCATAAGTCATCGTTATTCGTTTAAAAATTTCTACCAGACCATGGCTTTTGCCAATGTCATCGCCCAGATCGCTCACCAGCAGGATCATCATCCCGACCTATCCATCTCCTATAACCGCTGTACCGTTAACTATTCGACCCACAGTGTCGGCGGCCTGTCGCTCAATGACTTCATCTGTGCAGCCAGGATCAATGCTGCCATGTACCTGTAAAACAACATTCACGACTATGGCAAAACGCAAGTTATCAAAACAGCAGCAACGCAGGATCAGTTCAAACCAGAACAACAGGATAGCCAAAAATCGATCGGTGAGAGACCAGTCAGAAAATGACCAATGGCAACTCGATGAATCCAGCACTCGAACCGCACGAGTCATCAGCCACCACGGTCGCCAGTTGTTTGCCGAAACGGAAGACCGGGAAAAGATAAAATGCAAGATCCGCCAGAACCTCGGCGACATCGCCTGCGGTGATTACATCGTCGTTCAGCAGGCAAAAAATGCCAGCGGCGACCTGAAAAATGGTGACTCGCAGAACGTTGTCATCGCCATCAAGGAACGACAGAACCTGCTGGTAAAAACCGGTTTTGCCGGTGCCGTAAAACCGGTCGCGGCCAATATCGGGCAACTGGTCATCGTTACCGCATTAAAACCGAAACCTAACCCCTATCTCATCGACCGTTACCTGACTGCAGCGGAGAACCTGCCAGCTAAGGCACTCATCATCATCAACAAGGTTGATCTTCTCGACCATGAAACCAGGCGTATCACCGATAACCTCAGCGAGTTATATCAGGGCATGGGTTACCGGGTCATCTGCAGCAGTATAAACCAGGGTATCGGCATCGATGAGATATCTGATGCATTGAGCAACACCACGAGCATCCTGGTGGGTCTCTCCGGTGTTGGCAAATCATCGATCGTCAAGGAGATATTGCCCGATGAAGAGATAAAGATCGGTGAAACATCTACCGCTACCGGTGAAGGAAAACATACCACCACGGTCTCCGCGCTCTACCACCTGAAAGACAACGGTATCATCATCGACTCACCCGGCGTACGTGACTTCACCCCGATCAATAACAGTATCGACGAGATCACTCACGGATTCAAAGACGTAAGAAAGTTCTATGGCGCATGTAAATTCAGTAACTGCAGCCACACCACCGAACCCGGCTGCGCAATGAAACAGGCGGTAGCCGATGGCGAACTGAACGAACAGCGTTTTAAGAACTACCTGCGGCTGATCGATGAGTTTAATGAGAAGTAGAAGTGTATCTCGCAAAGACGCAAAGGACGCAAAGGAAAAGCTTTTAGTTTTTGTAGGGTGGGCACTGCCCACCTTCACGATATCCTTATTAGCTATAGCCTGTCGGGCAATGCCCGACCTACGCTGTTACATACAAACAATGTTTTTACCTTTGCGTCCTTTGCGAGAGATAATGTTTTTCCCTGATGTCTGCTTCTGGCCGAAAAGCTACATCACACATAACTTTATATAGATTTCATACTCGCTGTCTGCACCGGATCTGTAACCACTTTAAAACGCACTGATATTGGATTATGGTCAGACGAGGTCACCTGCCATACTTTCTTCTCCAGCGGTTCCAGCTGCCGGTAAAAGACGTGATCGATGGCATGACCAAAAACGTGCGTCTTGTTGTTTACCGGATAAGAAAGTGCGTGCATCGACAACCGGCGCATCAGCAGCTTAACCGCCTGCATCCGTTCATCACTCCAGCTGTTAAAGTCCCCTGCCACGATCATCGGCCCCCGGTGATCTTTTACTGCAGCGTAGAGATCATCCAGCTGTTGCTGGTAACTGTCCATACCCAGCGTAAAGTTAATACCATG
>JADFWE010000423.1 GCA_015222915.1 Pseudomonadota bacterium
ATTATCCGTTTTTATCTTTGCGTCTCTGCGGCTTTGCGCGAGCAATTTTTCTTTAAACGCTTTTAAGGTCTGCTTTGTGTCAATAGCTGACTCTCGGGCTGCGATGGATTTTTTCTCAAAATACCTTCCGCTCACTGCCTTCTGTCTTTATAATCAAAGGTCAATTCAACAGGTTCACTTATGTCAGAAACAGCCACTTTTTCCGATTCTATACCGGATTTTTCACCATCGGACTATCCCGACGAGCAGACCAGCAGTCTGCGTGTGCCACCGCATTCGGTGGAAGCCGAGCAGGCGGTGATCGGGGGTCTGTTGCTGGATAACCGTGCCTGGGAAAATATTGCCGATAAACTGGTCGATGAAGACTTCTATCGAAATGATCACCGTCTGTTGTTTGCTGCTATCCGCGAGCTGGAATCACGTAGCGAACCTTTCGATGCGGTAACGCTCTCGCAGTGCCTGCAAAAAAATGAGCAGCTGGACCAGGCAGGGGGCTTGCTGTACCTCGGTCGTCTGGCGAAAGATACGCCAAGTGCTGCGAACATCGTGGCTTATGCAAACATCGTGCGCGAAAAGTCAGTATTGCGGCAATTGATTGCTGTTGGTGGCGATATCAGCGGCAGCGGTTTTCAGCCCGAAGGGCGCGACAGCCGGGAACTGCTGGATAATGCTGAGAAAAAAGTTTTCCAGATCGCCGAGCAGGGCGCTCGCGGTCAGGGCGGTTTTCAGGATATGAAAACACTGTTATCAAAAACCGTCGATAAGATCGACCACCTGTTCAATAGTGACGGCGGAATCACCGGTGTTTCTACCGGTTTTGACAAGTTCGATGAAATGACCACCGGCCTGCAGGAAGCCGATCTGGTTATCGTCGCCGGACGACCTTCTATGGGCAAAACAACCTTTGCCATGAACATTGCAGAAAATGCAGCTATCGGTAATAAAGTGCCTGTGGCAGTGTTCAGTATGGAGATGCCGGGTGATTCTCTGGCGATGCGTATGATCTCGTCATTAGGCAGGGTCGATCAGCATCATATCCGTACCGGCAACCTGACCGACGAAGACTGGGCAAGGATTACCTCGGCTATCCACATTCTGTCAGAAGCTAACATTTTTATCGATGACACTCCTGCGATGTCACCTAACGAGATCAGGGCACGGGCACGCCGGTTGAAGCGTCAACATGGTCTGGGTCTGATCGTTATCGACTACCTGCAGCTGATGCAGGTTCATGGCGGCAGTGAGAACCGCGCCACCGAGATCTCCGAGATATCACGCAGCCTGAAGGCCATGGCTAAAGAGCTGAAAGTGCCGGTCATCGCTTTATCGCAGCTCAACCGTAGCCTGGAGCAGCGCCCGGACAAGCGTCCTGTGATGTCTGACCTGCGTGAGTCAGGTGCTATCGAGCAGGATGCCGACCTCATCGTATTTATCTACCGCGATGAGGTCTACAATGAAGACAGTCCGCAGAAGGGAGTGGCCGAGATCATCATCGCCAAACAGCGTAATGGCCCGATCGGCAAGTCACTGCTCACCTTCCTCGGTAAATACACTAAATTTGAAAATTACATCCCCGAGATGTACAACAATGACGGTTTTGAATGAGTCGACCATCATCCGGTACTTCGCCTGATCACCACCACGGGCATTATCCGAGGCGCCGTGCCAGTATAAAGATCAGGCTGGATGCGTTATCTCATAACCTGAAAAGAGTCCGCGAGTTTGCCCCGAACCGTCAGATCATGGCTGTGATAAAAGCCAATGCTTATGGTCATGGCTTGCTGGCGGTGGCCAGCCATCTTACCGGTAACCCGGCCAGTTCAGGCGAGCCTGCTGAAATGCTGGCTGTCGCCATGCCGGAAGAAGCTTACGCGCTTCGTGAATCCGGCATCACAAGTCCCATCGTCGTGCTTCATGGTTTTCGGAATCTGCAGGAGCTGGAAACCTTTTCCAGGCTCGATATCTCCACTACCGTGCACCAGCGATCTCAGCTCGACTGCCTGCTTGAGAGTGCGTTGGGCAGTACCATGGATAAGGCCATCGATGTCTGGTTAAAGGTCGATACAGGCATGCATCGCCTCGGTATATCCCCCGAAGACGTTGATGACTATTTTGGTCGATTGCGCAACTGCAGTAACGTTGCCAGTGTTTCTGTCATGAGTCACTTTGCGAATTCAGATGACGTTGGTAATTCATTAAATAACAAACAGATAGAATCCTTTCTTAATGTAACTAATGATATTGATATTGAGTGCAGTATGGCCAATTCTGCGGCTATTATGCGCCTGCCGGCATCGCATTTTGAAGTGGTCAGGCCGGGCATCATGCTCTATGGCTCATCACCCTTCGCCGATGTTTCAGCCGCTGAACTCGGGCTGCAGAGCGTCATGCAGTTCGAGTCCTTCCTGCTCGATATCAAGCAGGTAAAAGCCGGTGAGTCGATCGGTTACGGCAGTACTTACCGCTGCGAAAAAGATATGCAGATCGGTCTGGTTGCCGCCGGTTACGGGGATGGTTATCCGCGTCATGCAGCCAGCGGAACACCGGTGTGGATCAATGGCCGATGTTGTGACTTGCTGGGCAGGGTGTCGATGGACAGCCTGTGTATCGATCTCGACGATGCTAAGGCATCGATCGGTGACCGCGTCGTGCTCTGGGGTGAAGAGCTAAGCGTCGATGCTGTCGCCCGTACCAGCGATACCATCGCTTATGAATTATTGTGCAATG
>JADFWE010000075.1 GCA_015222915.1 Pseudomonadota bacterium
TCTTTATCACGAACCTCGATACGTACCCGGTCTGATCCGATAAGGACGTCCTGATGACGTAAGAAATAAAGCGAACCGCCAGTACCCCTGAACTCATCACGGCCGGCTACGGTACCTGGCTCTGCAGCAAAACCTTCGACCAGGAATTTCTGTTCACCAAAACTGGTCAGCTCCCTGGTTTCGTAATGGCCGGTAACACCATAGAGACCACGATCGATCTGTGCCAGCGTAGTATCAAGATAACCAATAGTGAAGTTACCTAAAATACCGTAGTTATTATGTTTCTGCAGGCGTATGTAGAACTTGCCGGAAGTCGGCGCACGTTCTTCCAGTGTCGAATCATCTGCAAAGGTTGGATAGAACAAATCCGGGTCTAAACGTCTTAGTAATGCGCGTGGATTCTTCTCCAGGAAGTTGCTGAAGATTTCATCAATCGGGCCTTCCTGTGTATCTGCGCTACTGGTCAGCATCCAGTCATCACCAAAGGTGCCTTCGGTATAAAAGGCAAACCGACCGTTAATATTTATATCGTTATTAAACTGGTCTTCATCCTGTGTGACCAGTCTTGCCGGACCGGTGGTCCGGTCTTTCGCGACAGTCACATCACCTAAGGCAACATAGAACCAGTCATTTTTAGTGAACTCCATGTCACGCAGGAACAGCTCGCCGTTACCTTCATTATCCAGTACCGCAACTTCGATGGTATGCAATCCGCGCGGGAAAATTTCTTCACTGACAAACTCGCCTTTCTCATTGACTGGTACCTGTTTACCCGCCAGCCAGACGTTATGGCCTTCGGGAATCTGGTCACCGTTGATGGTGACGGTGCCGCCTTTGATCTCGATGTGCTGAACATACAGATGGTTCTCACCGTAACCGCCTAACAGCTGGATATCCCGTTCACTGTTTTCCTGAATTACAAGTTTGGTGCTGTCTTCAGCGTTGTCATCCAGTTCATTCACCACCCACAATGGCAGCGCGATGGTCTCATCAAAGTCATCCTCTTCACCATAGACACGCAGGATGTAAACCAGGCGTCTGGTTTTTGCACCGAGCTCTTTAAAGTCCGCACTCCAGGTGGCGATATCGTTTTCATCCAGCGGGATAATCGCCAACGGCTCTGACTGGATCGACTGTTTTAACTCAAACAGACGGACCTCGGCATGTTTGATGAAGTTGCGGTAGTTACTGTACATCTTGAAATGCACTTTGTTTTCTTCGGCGGCAGTCTCGGCGATATCCTTACCACGGATGGTGTTCGGCCAGGCGGTAATATTTAACCGTGGTTTTTTCTGCAGGTTATTAAAGGTGAACTGCACATCGGCCGCATCCAGTGCTACATCAGTACAGCGCTGAACATCTTCAGAGTGTTTGTACGGATCATACAGCGGCTCACCATCGACGGTAATGCGCATAAGGTTTAACGCATAAGGATTATGCTTTTCTGCTTCCCGATTTATACGTTCGATTTCCAGATTGTCCAGATCATCCAGTAATGCCAGTTCATCATATAAAATTCTTATCTCAACACGTGAACTGTCAAACTGGATAAAACCGGTACTGGCAACATCTTCAGAGTGCACATAGCCGTGGCCTTCATATTCCACCTGTTTATCGCTCAGGCCCATCTCCTGTTTCACTATTTCCATGGCACGGCGTGCACGTGAAGTAGACAGACCGATGTCATCACCGTAGACCATGGCTGCACGGCGATCCATACGCTCGTTGTTGGTGTAACCGATAAAGCTTAAACGCGCACCGGCTTTGTCTTTTACATCACTGAAGATACGTGACAGTCGTTCGCTAAAGCCTTCTGGAATAACCGGCTGACCATCCTTGAAACGAATCGCCCTGATCGGTCCGGACGGTGGGTCGTAGGTGAGGGAAACCGTCTCCGAGGCAGCCGACTCCGGGCAAACCTGCGGATCTTCGCTGTATTGTTCAAACGGGTCGTCATACCAGAACTCAACCTCGACCCGGCGATTAAAGGAGCGGCCTTTTTCCGTGCTATTAGAAGCCACCGGATATTTAAGCCCTTTACCACTGCTGCTCACCTCTGCATTAGGCAGCAGCAGTTTATCCTGAACATCCAGCATCACATAACGGGCACGCGCTTTGGATAAATTTATATGGTCGCCATAGATACGTTTTTCTGCATCAGCCAACGGCAGGTTATCAGTATGGCCGACAAAACGGATAACAACGTTTTGTTTGTTGCTTAAGTTTTGCAGTGTCTCGCGAATCTGGCGGATAAATTCGCCCGGCACACCGGCCTGCCCTGCTTCCCTACGTAATGGTTTAACCAGGTGCTGCAAACGTGCACGCCGTGCATTGCCTTCTTTATAAGTCAATTTACACACCGTTTCTTTTCGGCAGACCTTAAGACGATTTATTTTTTTCGCCGGGATAACAAATTCTTTTTCAACCACTGTTTCAGTAATTTCGTCATACCACACCTGAACTTCCACACGGCGGTTTTTCGCCTTGCCGGCCGCGGTGTTATTACTGGCGATAGGCTGTGTTTCACCGGCACCGTCAAACGATACCGCATCAGGCGGCAGATCCAGCTCACGCTGGAAGTATTCTGCGGTCTCCTGTGCACGGAATTTCGACAGGCCGATATTGTTGATGTATTTCGCTCTTAACGCGCCGCTCAATTTATCGGTATCACTGTGACCAATGAAATGAATCCGAACATTCGTGCGGTTTTTCATGCCTGCCAGGACATCTCGCAATTGTTCTACTGCACTCTCAGGGATGTTTGCGACGCCTGACTCGAAACCAATCGCCGGCACCGCACTTTCCAGCTTGAAGGTCTCTGTTTCTTTTTCTAAAACTTTTTTGATCTCGACCCTGTCTTCTTCCTGCGGCTTGAAGAAGGTCTCATCCTGCGTCCACAGGGTAAATTCCTGGTTGGGCGGGAAATGTTTTTCGCTGTTCTCGCCCAGAGGGTGTTTCTCCAGCTGCATCGGTGGCTCGGTGGTCGTGCCTATTGATTCCTCAGTAAAACTGTAGGACTCTTCGGCAAAGGCGGTCTTGCCCGCGCACAGCAGCATCACGATCATCAATGATCGTCTCACTTTTATATGCCTATTGTTATGCGGGAAGTTCATCATTCAAACCCCCTGCCGGCATTCGGGCCGCCCTTGCGCCAGAACACTTCGGTCTCGATGGTCAGCTTGTAACAGCAGTCCAGATCTTCCCAGCGATCACTGACCAGGTCTTCGATGGCATCAAGCCGATCATCGACTTCATCTTCTGATTCATTCTCTGCCAGGTAAGACAGGCGCAGGATGGAGCCTTCTTTCTGTAATTCGGTGATCAGCAGATCGATACGTGAACGCCATTGCGGACGCAGCTCGGTCGAAGCTTTCTCGAACACACCGTCAGCCAGATCAAGACGCACTACGCGATGGATAGCGGTACCGAAATTGAACTTCATCATCTTACCGCGGGTAGCGCGCTGCACCCGTGGGTTTTCGGTGGTGACACGGTAGCCTGATGGCAGTGTCCGGTCATCCAGCTTCATGATGAAGTTAGAGCCGCGGACTTCATTCGCCACGATGGCACAGGTGATATGGAAACGGCCATGGCTATCGGTGGTAACACGCAGACCTCTGGCCGTTGCTACCTGCACTCCCGGAACACCTCTTTCACCTTCATCCTGATAAGCGTTCAGGTTCTTGTCATCAAATACTTTACCGATGATATCGGTACAGTCAAAAGTCGGATCAGGGATCACCCTGACGGTAGCCGTGGCAACGCCGGACACATCACTGCCGGTCAAGGTATTGATAGCCCGCGCGGTATTTACATATTCACCTTCACCAACACCGGAACCAACGATCAGCAACAGTTTGATGACACGGCTTTCATTGATATCGACACGCAGACCTGGCCAGGTCAGGAAAAGGCCGTTTATCTGCGGCTCGACTTCGACACCATCAACTCTTGCTGAACCGGCAACGTATTTGAAACCCGCCGGGAAGTTATCGATGATACTGATATCAAATAACGGAACACCCAGTGTATTGTTAAAGGTGATGGTGTACGGCACCAGGTCACTGCGCACGACGTTGAGCTTGCCGGCCACTTTCGAGATAGCTACCGCTGCTTCCAGTACGCCATCGACAGGTATATGGTTGTTATAGATCTGGTCTGTAAACGGCGTGCCATTAAACAGGAACTTCAGATAATAATCTGTGCCCGGATCGCGTGGCGGGATCGTCGCCGGTGGCGGCAGATCGATGGTGCTGTTTTCACAATGCTGTGCGGTAGCAGGAATTTTATCGGCTGCGGTGCCCGGACAGTTCGGTACATCCTGAGCAACACCGGTGACCGGCTCTACCGGCGGAATGATGACAGACGTTGTGCCGGTGAAATCATTTGCTGGCGGCTGCACCTGGATCTCATATTCATCGCCCTGCGCACATCGTCCCGGATCACTGAAGTTCAGTGCAAACTTATAATAACCGCCGGCAAGCGTTACCTGGTTTGCATGAATCGGATCATCAAAACAGCTCGCCGGTACCGGCTGATTACTGCGCGTCTGGTTGACCATGGTTAACTGCACGCCCGCAACCGGTACCCGCAGCACAGAATCATAGACCACACCGTTGACCTGTCTCGGCAGGTTCATGCCCTGTACGATGTTACCGGAGGCAGCAAAGATATCCGTGATACGCTGCGGACCATCAGTAAACGCCGAGTTGGTGGTACCCAGTGATGCTGTGGTAACCGTTGCACCCGGTGCAAAATAACGCAGCTCATAAGGATCAGCTGGCGTATTTGGCGGCAGACCACTAAAGGTAAATACGCCGTTAGCATCAGTCACGGTATTCGCCA
>JADFWE010000076.1 GCA_015222915.1 Pseudomonadota bacterium
ATTCGTCGTTCGTTAAAAGCTAAAAACACGAAATAAACCAGTGGCTATGCAGTCCCTGCTGTTTGGTGTTTTTTACGAACGACAAATAACGAAAGACGAATAACCTCTCCTTTGTGTCAACAACAGTCATTCAGTATCCAGGCCTAACTGGCAGATCATGGTTTAACAAATACCTCTAATCCATCAGGTTAACATCAATACCCTGCTCACGCAGATGATCTGCACGCTCATCGATATAGCGCTGAAAATTGCTCTGTGCCTTATACGCATCGGACGATACATAATCCATTGCAGACTGTGTATGGAAAGCTTTCAGGTAAGCATCGGTACGAAACACTTCTGCACCCTGCTTATTGAAGAACAGCAGGCTCGGTGCATATTTGATATCGAGCTTATTTGCCCATTCACGTATCTTCTGTTTCTTTCCATCGGGCGTGATGATGGATTCAGTCGACCACATATTTAGCACCACCACATTAAAATGTGACAGCAGCTGTTTGCTCTGTTCACGTTTTAAGATATCCAGATGTAATTCATCACAGGTGTTACATTTAGCCTGTTCGAACATCACCAGCAGCGGTTTACCCGAAGCGGCCAGCCTGGTAACTGAAAGGTCATCTGATGCGATGCTATTGATAGCATCATGCAGGCGGCCACTGGCTGGCTGCGGATCATGTTCTTCCATGTACTGCTGATAGCTTAGTTTCTTCTCCTGCCTGGTACCGATGTAATCCAGCAGTGCGCTGAATTTTTCCGGAGGATAATAACCGTTGGCACGGAAGATGATTTTTTTATCCTCATCGAAAAACAGCAGGGTCGGTGTGTATTGTACTTTTAATGCTTCGGCAAACTTCTTTTCGGTGTAGACCTTGTCACCTACCGTTACATCCTTGTCACCCCAGAGGTTGATCGCCACCACGTCAAAATACTTCTGCGTTTTTTCAGCGATCTCGCGTTGTGAAAAATTGTCTTCCAGCAGTTTTTTACAATATGGGCAGCCGTCCTGGTAGTAATAGATCATCAGGCGTTTATTATTATCGGCTGCATCCTCGATGTCTTCGAACAGATCGAGAAAGGAGACCTTGAACCAGCCTGGTTTTTCTTCGTGGCCGGGGTTGACCATGCCGTCGTCGAGATCGCCTTCGGTTTTAGCCTCAAGCTGCAGCATACCAACGCTGGCGATAATGAAGAGTAAAAGGGAAAGTAGCGGCGGGTTGTTCGGAGTTGAGTAACGCATAATAGTCACCTTGTTTGTCAGCCCCGATCAGACAGGATCAGACCTGAGCTCTGTCAGATTTTTAATAGTTATCACCATGCCGATCCCGCGATCCAATAACGTCATCTCAACTGAAGCAGAATCGAGAGGCCCTGAAGCCTGCTAGATTCTGCTGAATGCTGTGCTCAAGATCCTTCGACTTCGCGCTGCTACGTTCAGGATGACAGGATAGGAGCATGGCTGATGCTCATGTCTTGCGAACAGGCAATCACATTGTATCACTGCGTAAATACGCCTGTCGCCATTCTGAAGATCGTCAACGGGACAGCAGCAGCTTACTATTTCTTACGTTTTCGACCACTGCGCGGTGCAGAAGGTTTCGATTTTTTCACCTTTGAAGTTTTAGACGATGCTGCCTGTGACCCGCCACCGAACCGCTGATTTTTGATCGACAGGTTTTTTGCTTTTTTGCTTCTCTGCCTTGCTATCTCGTCGCGTGATTCCGGCCATTCGAGCTTAACAAAATCGAACAGGGCTTTTATCTCGTCCAGCGACAGTTCGACCTTACGCCCCTGTTTCAGATCACGCGGCAATACCAGGTTGCCGTAACGTACACGCATCAGGCGGCTGACCCGTACATCCTGCGACTGCCAGAGACGGCGCACCTCACGATTCTTGCCCTCTTTCAGGATGACGTGATACCAGTGATTAGCGCCCTGCCCGCCACTGTCGATGATCTGATCAAACTTCAGAAATCCATCTTCCAGCTCAACACCTTTCAACATGTTTTTTATCTTGTCTTTCGTAACCTCACCCTGCACACGCACCGCATACTCACGCTCGATCTCGCTCGACGGATGCATCAGGTGATTGGCCAGTTCGCCGTAGTTGGTAAAGATAAGTAAACCGCTGGAATTGATATCGAGACGGCCGACGCTGATCCAGCGGCTGGTCTTTAATTTACTGAGGTGATCAAACACCGTCGGCCTGCCCTTATCATCTTTACGGGTACAGATCTCGCCTTCGGGTTTGTTATAGAGCAATACGCGGATACGATTGACATCTGCAGTGATGACGGCGCGCTGAGTACCGACATTGACCTTGTCGCCGGGTACGACGTGGTCACCGAGTTTGGCCGGTTGGCCATTGATGCGAATTTTTCCCTCGTCGATCAGCCGCTCGATGCCACGGCGAGAACCGAAGCCCATACGCGCAAGGGCTTTCTGTACACGTTCACCTTCCGTTGCCGGAGCGGATTCTGCAGGGGCGTTTTTGTCAGCCATATGGGGATTTCGGGAAAATAATATGGTGTGTGGTGCTACACGTTAAAGGCGGACTTTACATCCTCATCTTCGACCGCTTCTTCAGCGTCCGTATCTTCAGCATCAAGGTCTTCGGCTACAGTATCGATTACCGGCGCATCGTTATCTTCAGAGGTTTCCATTACAGCATCATCGCCTTCTGTCTCCGCCACGACCGTATCGTCACCGGTCTTGTCTGCATCCGGGGTCTCGTCTGCATCCTGCACAGAATCATCATTGGCTGCAGCGATACCGGACTCAGCTGAATCATCAGCCTGATCTTCAGGCGCTGCCGGATCGGCTTCGCCTTTGACGGCATCATCATCCAGCTCAAGTTCGGGGTGGATGCTGTCCAGATCTTTTATCTCTGCCAGTGTCGGCAGCTGATCCAGCGATTTGAGGTTGAAGTAATCAAGGAATTCTTTGGTCGAACCATACAGCGTCGGCTTACCCGGCACGTCTTTATGGCCCAGCACTTTGATCCAGTCGCGCTCCATCAGGGTCTTGATGATATTCGAGCTGACGCTGACACCGCGGACCTCTTCGATTTCACCGCGGGTGATAGGCTGACGGTAGGCGATCAATGACATGGTCTCCAGCAGTGCGCGGGTATATTTTGCCGGGCGCTCTTCCCAGAGGCGCCCTACCCAGTGAGCGAACTCCTGCCTTACCTGCAGACGAAAACCGCTGGCCACCTGTTTCAGCTCGTAACCGCGGCCCTCATAATCTTCCGCCATCTCGTGCAAGGCCTTGCGGATCTCATCACGGGTCGGGCGTTCTTCATCCAGCTCGAACAATGACTCCAGATGTATCACCGTCAATGCCCGGTCAGCGGCCAGCAATACCGCTTCCAGAATATTTTTCAGTTTGTTTATTTCCATGGTTTTCTCTCTTGGCGATTCGGCTTATGCACCATTTGAACGATGCACCGATCGACTCGGGTACTTAGTTTTCTGTATCGATACCAGCGGCTTCGTTGCTCTGCGAGCCGGCTACGGTCAGATGGATGGGGGCAAATGCCTCGGCCTGCACCAGGTCAATCAATTGTTCCTTTACCAGTTCCAGGATGGCTAGCAGGGTCACCACTACACCACGGCGGCCTTCTTCGATGGTAAACAGGCTGGTGTAGTCAGTAAAACCGTCACTGCTGATCGAACTCAATACCCTGGTCATACGCTCGCGTACCGACAGCGCCTCACGCTGGATGTGATGATGGCTATACATCTCGGCACGCGCCATGGCATCTTTGAAAGCGAATAATATATCGCGCAGATCGACCGTCGGCAGCGGTCTGTCCGTATGCAGTTCCGGCGGCTCGATATCGGTGAGGTAGATCTCACGGCGCACACGCGGCATCTCGTCGATATCCTGTGCAGCGGTCTTGAAGCGTTCGTATTCCTGCAGGCGACGGATCAGCTCTGCCCGAGGATCATCCTCGTCCTCACTTTCGGCAGGACGCGGCAATAACATGCGTGATTTTATCTCAGCCAGCATGGCCGCCATCAGCAGATATTCCGAAGCCAGTTCGATCTTCAGGTTCTGCATCAGATCGATATATTTCATGTACTGGCGGGTGGTCTCTTCCAGCGGAATCTCCAGGATATCGATGTTCTGGCGTTTGATCAGGTAAAGCAGCAGATCCAGCGGACCTTCGAAAGCTTCGAGGATAACCTCCAGCGCATCGGGCGGGATATACAGGTCCTGCGGCACCACGGTCAGCGGCTCGCCCTGCACCAGCGCGAACGGCATCTCACCCTGAGATGAGTTCTGTGCAGCACTCTTATCATCGCCCGCCGCCTGATTTTCGGTATTTTTACTACCGTCTGTCTGCTCTGCCTGGTGCTGCTGAGTTTCCTGTATGTCTGGATTTACCATAATAATTTTTAATATAAAAAGAAGGGCCCTTGATATAAGAAGGGCTAGAGATAGGCGATACCCATCGCTTTTCTCACGTCTTCCAGTGTATCACGAGCGACCTCGCGTGCGGCCTCATTTCCCTCTTCGATAATCGCTTTTACCGTAGAAATATCTTCTTCGTATTCTTTCGCCCTGTCCTGCATCGGTTTCAACTCGGCCAGCACACCTTCGATCACCGGCTGTTTACAGTCAACACAGCCTATCGAAGCGCTCTTGCAGCCTTCTTTTACCCACTCACAGGTACTTTCATCGGAATAGACCTTATGGAACTTCCACACCGGACATTTTGCCGGATCACCCGGATCATTACGGCGTACACGTGCAGGGTCCGTCGGCATGGTGCGGATCTTCTTCACCACGGTATCGATATCATCGCGCAGTGCGATGGTATTACCGTAGGACTTGGACATCTTCTGCCCGTCCAGCCCCGGCATCTTCGACGCCGGGGTCAGCAGTGCCTGCGGCTCGGGCAGGATAATCTTGCCGGAACCTTCGAGGTAACCGAACAGACGCTCTTTATCGCCTATCGAGATATTCTGCTGTGAATCCAGCAATGCTTTGGCCACGTTCAGGGATTCGGTATCGCCTTTTTCCTGGTATTCCTTACGGTACTTAAAGAACATGCGGGCATTTTTCTTGCCCATCTTGGCCGCTGCCTGCTCGGCTTTTTCTTCGAAACCCGGCTCACGGCCATAGAGATGATTAAAACGGCGCGCCACCTCACGGGTCAGCTCTACATGTGCCACCTGGTCTTCCCCGACCGGCACCAGACCGGCCTTATAGACCAGGATATCAGCACTCTGCAGCAAGGGGTAACCCAGAAAACCGTAGGTCGCCAGATCTTTTTCCTTGAGTTTTTCCTGCTGGTCCTTATAGGTCGGCACACGTTCCAGCCAGCCCAGCGGGGTAATCATCGACAATAATGTGTGCAGCTCAGCATGCTCCGGTACTTTCGACTGTATGAATAATTTCGCTGAACCCGGGCTGATACCCGCTGCCAGCCAGTCGACCACCATCTCCCAGGTACTCTGCTCGATGATAGAAGGATCTTCATAATGCGTGGTCAATGCATGCCAGTCAGCAACAAAGAAGAAACATTCATATTCGTGCTGTAACTGTACCCAGTTCTTCAGCACGCCGTGATAGTGGCCAAGGTGCAGGCGGCCTGTCGGTCGCATGCCGGATAAAACACGCTGATGTTGTGTTGCTACTATATTCAAAGTCTTTTCCTGAATTTTCCTGAAATTTTAAGACGCTATAAACCGAACATCATACTGATGAGTCTGACGAAATGCTGGACGATCGGCCACATGATTCTACCGAGTATACCGCTGACAAGTAAGAGCAATATGATGACCATGCCATATCTTTCCAGCTGCATGAACGGTATCGCCAGCTGCTTAGGTAAAATGCCTGCGAGCACCCTGCCACCATCCAGCGGCGGAATCGGCAACAAGTTCAATACCATCAGCACCACGTTGATGATAATGCCTTTGCTGCCCATGTCCAGCAGAAAAGAAAGTACCGTAGAGTGTGACATGGCCGACGACATCATCACCATAAACAACGCCCAGAAGCACGCCATGATGAAATTCGACCCCGGACCCGCCACTGCCACCAGCGCCATATCCAGCAAGGGCGATTTAAAATACCGCATTTCAACGGGCACCGGCTTCGCCCAGCCGATGATAAATGGACTGACCATGGCCAGAAACATCGGTACTATGATGGTTCCCATAGGGTCGATATGACGGATAGGATTAATGCTGATACGCCCCAACTGCTTGGCAGTCGGGTCGCCCAGCTTATAGGCCACCCAGCCGTGAGCCGCTTCATGCAGGGTGATGGCAAATAAAACAGGAATCGCCCAGACGGCGATGGTATAGGCAATATCGGGAATTGAAGACATCGAAGGTACTAGTAGTATTTACTGGTTATTTTGAGGGCGAAGTTTACACCGTAAGGACAATGAAAAGTGAAAAATGAAAAGTGAAAAATATAAAATCAACTCCTTCCCCGACCCCGGTTATTAAAAAGTTTTTGCTGTTCATTTTTCACTTTTCATTATTCATTTTTCATTGACCACGGTCTCATCAGAGACCGTGGTCTTTCCCCTTCCCATGTCGCCGCACATCCGGTACCCCATCCGTCAGCCGTATCACCGTGGTCGGCTCGATACCGCAATGCCCGCCATCGATGATCAGATCCACCTGTTTTTCCAGCTGTGAACGGATATCCTCGGCATCGGTTACCGGAAGATCTTCACCTGGCATAACCAGGGTACAACTTATCAGTGGCTGCCTCAGCTCATCCAACAGCGCATTCACCACCGGGTGATCCACTACCCGTAACCCGATATGACGGCGTTTAGGGTGCATCAGTCTTCGTGGCACTTCAGATGTAGCTGGCAGAATAAAGGTATATGGCCCCGGTGTCAGCGACTTCAGCAGCCGATAATCGGTATTACTGATCTTGGCATAGGTCGCAATCTCCGACAGATCACGGCACACCAGGGTCAGGTTATGCTTCTCATCGATCTGGCGGATTCGACGCAGGCGAGTCACTGCACTCTTATCCCCGATATGGCAGCCCAGCGCGTAGCTGGAGTCAGTCGGATACACGATAACCCCGCCCTTATGAATAATATCCACCGCCTGTTTTATCAGACGCAGCTGCGGATTTTCGGGATGAATTTGGAAGTATTGACTCATGGAAGCAGTGAATAGTTAATAGTGAATAACGAATAGTGAAAGCAAGTAACAGGTTTTACTGAACCATAAATTTCATTTATTTCAAATAACGCATTTTACACGGGGCGCTATTAAAAAGTCTTTATCTTTTACTGTTCACTATTCACTGTTAACTATTCACTTGTTTACCAACACGGGTATAATGCCTGCCCACGCAGTGCCACAAAGGCACGAACAAAAACTATAATATACATTAACAATATGAAGCTACTATTTGATTTCTTTCCAATTATCCTGTTTTTTGTCAGCTATTATC
>JADFWE010000077.1 GCA_015222915.1 Pseudomonadota bacterium
AACCGTGCCAGTGATTACCTGTTAACACAGGCGATCATGACAGAAGAAGTCCTGGAGAATAATAAACCGCAGGAAGATCTGCTAACGATGGACGGTATGGATATAGAACTGGCCAATGCGCTGGCAGTAAAAGGTGTCTGTTCGATGGAAGACCTTGCTGAACAGGCCGTTGATGAATTAATGGAACTTGAGGGTATGGATGAAAAACGTGCCTCTGAATTAATTATGACGGCACGCGCTCCCTGGTTTGCAGAAGCTGAGCAGACCGAAGAAGCCCTGGCTGAAGAAGCGGCGGCAGAAGAAAAATAGTACGACTGATATATCACTGAGATTAAATACTGAGATAACACATGGCTGAAGTAACAGTAAAACAACTTGCAGGTGTCGTTGGCACACCGGTCGAACGTCTACTCGAACAGATAAAGGATGCGGGTCTGGCTCTTGATACGCCGGAATCACTGATATCTGATGCGGATAAAATGACGCTGCTGGGTTTCCTGAGAGGCCAGCATGGCAAAGACAGTAGTGTCGATGCTGCGAAAAAACCGGCGAAGATTGCACTAAAACGTAAATCGGTAAGTGAAGTAAAAGTCAGCGGTTCTGGACGCAATAAAGTTTCTATCGAAGTTCGTCGCAAGCGGACGATCACCCGCCCGGTCGCACCGGAGGCAGATGCGGTTGAAACCGGGACAGCTGAGACGCCTGTAGAAATTACTGAACTGGAAAAACTACGCGCTGATCAGGCGCGCCGTGAAGAAACGCGTGAAAGTGAAAGACAGTTAAAGCAGGAACGTGCAGAGAAACGTGAGCAGGTACAGCAGGCAGAAGATGCACGTTTGGCTGAAGTAAAAGCAAAGGCTGAGGAAGAAGCCGGCAAAGACCAGACAGCTGCAAAAAATGAAACAGCTGCCGCAAAAGAGAAACCGCTTACGCCTAATGAATTACAGGCGCAGCAAGCGCGCGATCAGAAATCACCGAAAAAACATAAGACCGAGCACAAAGACAAAAATACATTATATGGCCGTAAGGAATTACACGTCACTACGGGCAAGAGCGGTAAGCGCCATAAGAAAAAAGGCAAGGTAGCGAGACGGTCAGCCGCTACAGCTGATTCTAAACATGGGTTTGAAGTACCGGTCGAAGCCATCGTACATGATGTGACTGTGCCCGATACTATCACCGTCGATGAACTTGCCAGGCGCATGTCGATGAAAGCCGGCGAACTCATTAAAACCCTGATGCAGATGGGTGTGATGGCGACCATCAACCAGGTCATCGATCAGGATACTGCGGTACTGGTTATCGAAGAGCTGGGGCATAACCCGATAGTTGTCAACGAAGACGATTATGAAAATGCACTGCTTGCACGTGATACTTCTGAACTGAAAATGGAAGCGCGGCCACCTGTAGTTACTATCATGGGTCATGTTGACCACGGTAAAACTTCATTACTGGACTATATCCGTTCATCAAAAATTGCCTCGGGTGAAGCCGGCGGCATCACCCAGCACATCGGTGCTTATCATGTTGAAACAGACAAAGGCGTTATTACCTTTTTAGATACACCCGGACACGCTGCCTTTACTGCCATGCGCGAGCGCGGCGCCAACGCCACCGATATCGTTATTATCGTTGTTGCTGCCGATGACGGCGTGATGCCGCAAACCATCGAAGCGGTGCAGCATGCAAAAGCCGCCGAAGTGCCAATTATCATCGCAGTTAATAAGATGGACAAAGAAGGCGCAGACCCTGACCGTGTAAAAACCGAACTGGGTAACTACGAGATCATCCCAGAAGAATGGGGTGGCGATAATATCTTTGTTAATGTTTCAGCTATGACCGGTGAGGGTGTCGATGCTTTACTGGATGCCATTTCCCTACAGGCAGAGTTGATGGAATTACAGGCGGCATCTGAAGGTCTTGCCAAAGGTGTGGTTCTGGAAGCGACACTGGACAAAGGTCGTGGTGTGACTACGACGGTGCTGGTGCAGGAAGGCACGATCAAAAAAGGCGATATCATGCTGGCCGGTGAAGATTTCGGTCGTGTACGTGCGATGTATGATGAATTTGGCCATGCGATTGAATCTGCAGGTCCTTCGATGCCGGTCTCTATTATCGGTTTGTCGAATACCCCGAATGCGGGTGATGACATGCAGGTATTGGCAGATGAGCGCACTGCCAGAGAAGTATCACAAAATCGTCAGAACAAAGCGCGTGATATGCGTCTGGCAACTCAGCAGGCTAACAAGCTGGAATCCATGTTCGAACAGATGGAAGCAGGTGAGGTCAAGAAACTCAATGTTCTGTTAAAAGCAGACGTGCAGGGTACTCTGCATGCGATCAGTGATTCATTGATGAAATTGGCTGCAGATAACGATGAAGTCGATGTCCGTATTGTCGGTTCCGGCGTTGGCGGCATCAATGAAACTGATATCAGCCTGGCGTCTGCATCAGACGCAATCGTCATCGGTTTTAATGTACGTGCTGATGCCGCAGCTCGTCGCGCTTCTGCTGAACGCGGTGTCGAGCTGAATTACTACAGCATTATCTATGAGCTGATCGACGAAGTTGAGAAAGCGCTGACCGGTATGCTGAAAGCTGAATTCCGTGAACAGATCATCGGCATGGCGAAGGTGCAGGAAGTATTCAAGTCCCCTGTCTTTGGCCAGGTGGCTGGAACACTGGTTACCGAAGGTACTATCCGTAAAGATTCACCTATCCGTGTACTGCGAGATAACGTCGTTATTTTTGAAGGTGAGCTGGAATCACTGCGTCGTTTTAAAGACGATGTGAAAGAAGTGGCCAGTGGTACCGAGTGTGGTATCGGTGTTAAGAACTACGAAGTTAAAGTTGGCGA
>JADFWE010000424.1 GCA_015222915.1 Pseudomonadota bacterium
GGCATTATCGGTGCCCTGAGCCTGAGCCTGCCACCTGATATACGCGACAGGAAACCGAAACTGTTTAGCTTCGTTCTGAGTTATAACCTCGGCCGCCTGTTCAGTTACAGTATTGCCGGCCTGGTCGCCGGAGCTGTCGGTACGGAAGTATTGCGCTCTGCAGGTTTTGACCAGGGACACATGGTACTGAGAGTTATCGGTGTCAGCATGATGGTGGCGATAGGCCTGTACCTTACCGGCTGGTTGCCGCAGCTGGCCAGTATCGAAAAAGTCGGCATCCCGATCTGGAAATACCTGGAACCCATCGGCAGAAAACTGGTACCGGTCAGTTCTATCCCGCGCGCTCTGGCATATGGCATGATCTGGGGCTGGCTGCCCTGCGGCCTGGTCTACTTCGTACTCATCTGGGCATTGACCGCCGGTGATGCGATTCATGGTGCCCTGATCATGCTGGCTTTTGGTGCTGGCACTCTACCGACGCTGGTCACCGCCGGTTTCATGACCTCATGGGTAACCCGTTTCGCGCATTCGACGCGGGCGAGACAGACGGTCGGTGCTCTTATCATCGTCATGGCTATCGGCAGCCTGTTTATCCCGATGACGCATCACCAGGCACATGACCAGTCGCACGCTATGTCACACGATGAGATGCAGCATAGCGACATGCCGCAGAATGACACGCCACAGCACAAACGCTAAACCGTTTACCACTCATGTTTAGCTCGAACAGCACAGCATTTTCTTCTATCATCGGTCACTCACCGGCGCTTGAATCGGTGATCCGAACCGCTCAGATCGCTGCCGCAGCTGATGTTCATATTCTTATCGAAGGTGAAACCGGTACCGGCAAAGAGCTGATGGCAGAAGCTCTGCAGCAGAGCAGCAAGCGTGCCGACAAACCCTTCGTCATCATCAACTGCGCTGCGATGCCTGCGGACCTGGTTGAATCACTGTTTTTCGGTTACGAAAAAGGCGCTTTCACCGGTGCCGACCAGCGCCGGGACGGTTACGTACAAAAAGCACAGGGCGGCACCATCTTCCTCGATGAGATCGGTGAGCTGCCGCTATCATTACAGGCGAAGTTATTACGCTTTGTAGAGAACGGCGAGTGTCAGCGCGTCGGCTCACATGAACGGGAGATCGCCGATGTCAGAATCATCGCTGCCACTCACCAGAATTTACTCAGACTGATCGATGAAGGCAAGTTTCGCGAAGACCTGTTCTATCGTTTAAGCGTGGTCACACTGCGGCTTCCTGATCTAAAACAACGCCGCCGCGATATCCCGGAACTGGCCAGTTTGTTTCTAAAAAATGCCGCAGAACGGAACAATACCGCGATGTGTACCTTCGCACCGGATGCACTCAACCAGCTGAAGCATTATGCATGGCCCGGTAATGTCCGCGAACTGAAAAACATCTGTGAACATGTTTCCGCACTGATGCCGGGGGAAGTCATCCATCGGGACAACCTGCCCCTGGAGATCCTGGAGGATGAAAAATCCGGCACTTCAGGTTACATCCTGCCGGAACACGGAATCGATATGGAATCGCTGGAGATCGACCTTATACATCAAGCTCTGAATATAGCCAAAGGTAACAAATCGAAAGCTGCCCGACTGCTCGGTCTGAGCCGCGATGCCTTCCTGTACCGGCTTAAAAAGCATAACCTGTAACTGCTATACTTTGATTATGTCTGTGGCAGCGACAGCTACAGTCACCTCTATCGCCATCACTGCAACGACTGGATAATTCCACTTTTTTTGTACACTTTTTAAGCGCTGATTTTTAATACAATTAATTGACCACCACACCCTCGGGTAACGCTTATGGTTGAAACCAGCATCGATGAAAATACCGGTTCAGCGACTATCGTGCTCAAGCCTAATAATTCGGCGAGCTGGCAGCTGAACATGCAGATCTTTGGCATGCTCGCCATCATCCTGTTTAGTGTCTCGGTCTACTTTTCCCTGCTGGGCTTATGGATGATATTCCCCTTCGCCGGTCTTGAGCTCGTCGTCCTCTTCTACTGTTTATATCTACGGGTACGAGCCAATAACAAGACAGAGGTAATCACCTTCGACGACAGCACCGTGGTGGTCGAACGCGGTGTAAGGCAGGTCGAAAAATCCTGGAAATACCACCGCATGTGGACAAAGATTTTCGTAAAAAAACCGCTTTTCCACGGTCACCCGAAGCAGATATTCATCCGCTCACATGGCAAGGAGCTGGAACTGGGCTCATTCCTCAACAAGCAGGACAAGGAAACCCTCATCAAAAAGCTCGAGCATATTATCTATGCCTGATAGATGGCAACAGGTCTAAAAACATCTTCACCATCAAGACATAACTTCTGAATTATCAGCAACTTAAATCCAGACCTCAACACTAGCGCATCATCATTACTGCGCCCACTAACGGCTAATGCACATGGTTTTGATTTATGTCATGCCAGAAACCAGCCGCATTCCATAATATATATTTCAAGATTTCAGACTTAGCTTGACCCCACTACTACTTTACGATAGCGCACCTGCATGGATAACAAAGTAATTTTCGACAAAGAATTGATTCGCCGATACGATACCTTCGGGCCGCGTTATACGTCATACCCAACCGCTGTGCAGTTCGACGCCGTGATCGGTGAAAATGACTATCGTGACTGGGTCGCCTACAGTAATGACGACCCTATCCCTGCGCCGCTGTCGCTCTACCTGCACATCCCGTTCTGCGACACCATCTGCTACTACTGTGGATGCAGTAAAGTGATCACCAAGGACAAATCAAAAGCCGCGCATTATATCGCCCTGCTCAAACGTGAGATAGAGTTACAGGGTGCCCTGTTCGCCAAAGACAGAGAAGTTCTGCAGATACACTGGGGCGGCGGTACACCGACATTCCTCAGCGACAAAGAAATTTTTGAGATCATCGAGTGCATACGCGAGAACTTTAATGTACCGGCAAACGATCGCGTCGAGTTTGGCATCGAAGTCGATCCTCGAACCGTCGATCATGAGCGCCTGAAAAACCTGAGCAATCTTGGTTTTAACCGCATCAGTTTCGGAGTGCAGGATTTTGACAGCTGCGTTCAGGAGTCTGTCAACCGGGTACAGTCGACCGAGCAGATCGAGCAGCACATCGTCGATGCCCGTGAACTGAACTACAAATCGATCAACATCGATCTGATGTATGGCCTGCCCAATCAATCGGTAGAGAGTTTCAGCAAGACACTGGATACCACGATACGTCTGGGCCCGGATCGTCTGGCTGTTTATAACTACGCGCACCTGCCGGAGATGTTCAAACCGCAGCGCCGCATCAACGAGGACGAACTGCCCTCTGCCGAAGAGAAGCTGAACATATTGCAGCTGTGTATCGATAAACTGCAGGATGCCGGTTATGTATATATCGGCATGGATCACTTCGCCAAAGAGTCCGA
>JADFWE010000425.1 GCA_015222915.1 Pseudomonadota bacterium
AATCCATGGATCTTCCTGTTAGGGCTTTTATTCTTACTGGGCGGCTGTGGTCAGAAAGTTTCCAGAATAGATTCTGATACGGTTACCGACCTGAGCGGTAACTGGAATGATACCGATTCACGGCTGGTGGCTGAAGAGATGATCCAGGATGTATTGTCACGCAACTGGCTGAGCAAGTTCAACCGTGAGAAAGGCAAGGCACCCACGGTTATCGTCGGTACCGTACGTAACCTCAGTCATGAACATATCAACACCCGTACCTTTGTCGCCGATATGGAACGTGCACTGATCAATTCCGGTGAAGTCGAATTCGTCGCTTCCTCAAAAGACCGTAAAGAAGTTCGTAAAGAAGTAAAAGATCAGGATCTGAATGCGACCGAGGAAACCCGCAAAGCCATGGGTAATGAGATCGGTGCTGACTTCATGCTGCAAGGCTCGATCAACAGTATCGTCGATGCTATAAGCGGTGAACAGGCGCGTTTCTATCAGATCGATCTGACACTGATCGAACTGGGTAGCAACCGCAAGGTCTGGGTAGGCCAGAAGAAGATCAAGAAAACTATCGAAAAAGGCGGCTTCCGTCTGTAATTTTCAGTTAACGCATGTTGTCAGCACGCATAGGGTTTATCTCTGAACCTTGTGCGTGTGTTGAGACCAGGCCGCTTCGAGCAGGCTGTTTCGATCGCGCGCTGCTTCGACCGGACCGCTTAGCCGGATCGCCTGGAGAGGGCCGTCTCGACAGGTTCGCAGGATCAACACCGCCAACGCCGCTGTTAGATGAAGATAGATTCATGTTGAAAACACCGATAATTCCTGCTGTTTCCCGTAACCGGCCAGATAGCCTGCCAGGTAACCCGTCAGATATCTCGATCGGTTGCCTTCATCGATGCATAGCTGATTCAGGCATCAGGCTGCTCCTGTTGGCTTCATTAGGATTGCTGCAGTCCTGCGCCTCTTACGGTGACCATGCCACCACGATGCGTGACGGTCTGCTCTCGGGCATGCCTGCAGTATCACTCTCCATCGAAGAACAGGCCGATCCGGATGAGAAGGAAGTTCTGCCGTCGCTGGAAAAAGGCATGTTGCGCCGGATGACGAATGATTACACGGGCAGCAATCAGATCTTCGAAGTCGCCAAAAAGAAAATCGAAGAACTCTACGGTATAAGCGTAACCGAAAACCTGGCATCAGTGACGGTTAATGATACCTTACGCAGTTATGAAGGCGACCGCCATGAGCAGCTGCTGTTACATGCTTATATGGCGATGAATTACATCGACCTGGGGCAGATAGACGGCGCACGCGTCGAGATGCTGCAGGCCAGCGTCAAGATGCGTGAATGGGGAGATGAACCTGAGGAAGATGCATTTCTGCGTTACCTCGAAGGCATTATCTACGAGAACATGGGGGAGCAGGACAATGCCCTGATCTCGTATCGAAAAGCTTACACGGTCTATAAAGAAAAAGGCGGTCAGCAGTATCCAGTGGCACCTGCGCTGATCAAAAAAGATCTGCTCCGTATGCTCAAGGTGATGGGACTGAAAAGTGAATATGAATCATATGCTAAAGAATTCGGTCTGCTTTCATATAAACCGCCAGGGCCGGACAAGGCTTATGGTGAACTGGTCGTCATACTGAATAATGGCCTGGCACCGGTAAAAGGCGAAGCTTCGGTCTATATCTTTTCCAGTGAAGTACAGCAGAACCTGCGCGTCGCATTCCCTGTTTACCGCCAGCGCAAAAAGACGCTCAATATACCTTCGGTAGAAGTCGATGATCGGTCGTATGCAATGGAGACGGTGGAAGATGTCGATACGCTGGCACGCTATTCTCTGCAGAAAGCGATGCCGATGATAATGGTCAGGGCAACGGCCCGTGCTGTCGTAAAATATAATACTCAACACACAGCACAGAACCAGGGTTCCCTGGCGGGGTTCCTGATGACGGTGACCAACCTGGTGACCGAACGCGCCGATACCCGCAGCTGGACCACGCTGCCGCAGGAGATAGAGCTGCAGCGAATTCGTCTGCCGGTCGGTGAACATAAAGTCCAGATCAAGATGATGAATGCAGCCGGTCATGCGGTCGATGTCATATCTGAAGAGGTGGTAATACGACCCGATACATCAAGTTTTATCATAAAACACTGGATTGCGCCGGTGCCGAAGGTAGCCGTAAAAGCGGTGAAGGTATCGGCATCGAAATCGGTTAATGACACTAACAGCACACTGTAAAATATGAAATCTATGATCCGAATCAATGTTTTAATCTGCACTTTACTGGTCACTGCCTGTATGCAGTCGACGGCAGTGATGAGCACCAGCGACGCGCCGCAATGGGTCAATAGCGAACCCGAGATGTACCCGAACTTCAAGTATCTATCGGCTACCGGCTCTGCATCGAAAGCCGAACAGGCAAAAGCACGAGCGCTATCGAATCTGGCGAAAATTTTCGAAGTGCAGATCAGAGAGGTGTCGACCACATCGCAGGATGTCCAGACCACCAAGCTCGATGGTGAAGAAACCGTACAGAGCAGTGCGCGAATCGCCAGTACGGTAAATCTGAAAACAGACAAGATGGTGCAGGGTGCCCGCATCGCGGAGCAGTGGCAGAGCAGCACTGACCTTACCTATTATGCGCTGGCAGTATTAGACCGTACTCAGGCAGGTAACAATCTGCGCGGTGAGATGAATCGGCTCGATGAAGAGACACAGTATGCCTTAAACCAGCAGGAAAAACGAGATGATCCACTGCTGAAGATAGCCGACCTGCACAGGGCGAATGCGTTGCAGCAGGACAGGCAGGTACTGCAGAAAACCTTGAAGATCATCGATGTCAGAGGAAAGGGTGCGCCTGCGTCGTGGAACCTCGCCGAGCTGAATGAAAAGCTTTCGCAGCAGTTGCGGGCATTACCGATGCGTACCGAAGTGAAGCTAGATGATGTCGGTGGCCTGAGCAGTGTCCTGCAGGGCGCAGCGTCCAGATCCGGGTTTAATGTAGGCAATGGCGGCTATGTGCTATCTGCTAGCCTGGAAGCTGACGCACCGATCAAGCAGCAGGACTGGCACTGGTTACGTGCCACATTAAAACTCCAGCTGCTGGCGCAGGATGGTCAGACCGTTATCGGGTATGAATCATGGCCGTTAAAAGTTTCTGCCAGCAGTGCTTCACAGTTGCCGCAGCGCATGTTGAAAGCCGCAGATAAAAAACTCAATAGCGTGCTGCTGAGCAGCGTGCTCGACTTCGCTTCCTAGTCAGAATGTTTTCATCACAAGCGGTTCGACCCGGACCTGATCAGCGTTTCTCTGATATCATTCCTCTGGCATCGTTTCCCTGGCATCATAGATACTCTGATCTCTGTATATTTTCTTAACCTTACAAACTATTGTTATTTTCTTTTTAATCAAAAGCTTAAAATAGTCGCCGTTGGCTGTGTTTATGTTCTGGTTATAAGCGAGGTGAAACAGGGCACAGATTGAGCCTGTCAGACAGACTACTTCAGAGTGGCTGCTTTAGTATCCGCGCGAACTTTCCTCTTGTTTTTTTCCTGTTTAGCTACATAATGGTTATGTTAAAGCCTTCAGGTCACGCAGAGGCCGCAAGCTGTATATAGAGGTGCGCTTCAGGTTTCCGTGTACTCTGTGGCTGGTGAGCCAAAAATTGCTAGAGCTCTTTTGACATTTGTAAACACTATTACACTTAAATATTTATCGATAAAAATGATTGACGATTTAGAAAAATACCCAGTTTGTTCTACACTGAAGGTGTGGCATGTCTAAAGATAGTGCGAAACACAGTGCGATTTTTCACAGCATCGCGGGCCATGCGGGTGATGATGACTGGGATCAGTCTCACGGTGATGAAGATTATGATGATGGCCTGGCGGTCGAAGAAGATAAACCGAAATTAAAACCGCCGCGTCAGTACAAAGTGATGGTGATGAATGATGATTACACGCCGATGGAATTTGTAGTGCAGGTGTTGATGACATTTTTTGCCATGGATAATGCTAAAGCGACCCGCGTAATGATGTCGGTGCATACAAAAGGTAGAGGAATCTGTGGAACTTTCAGTCATGAGATCGCAGAGACCAAGGTGGATCAGGTGAATGAGTTTTCACGGATCAATCAGCATCCTCTGATGTGCACGATGGAAGAGGCCTGATTGGGCAGGTGATCCCGTTAACCTGTTTACGGTATCAGAATGAATTTTGTTATTTTTGTAACAGTGCGATAGGGCAGTACCATGTTAAGTAAAGAGCTAGAGTCATCGTTAAACAAAGCATTTAATGATGCGCGTGAGAAGAGGCATGAATACATTACGGTAGAGCATCTGCTGCTCGCCCTGCTGGACAATAATAGCGCAAGCGTCGTACTGCAGGCCTGTGGGACTGATCTGGGCCTGCTCGACATAGAACTCAAAGAATATCTCGATAATAATACCCCGGTGTTCGGCGATGTCGTCGGCGGTGAAGTACAGCCGACACTCGGTTTTCAGCGGGTATTGCAGCGTGCCGTTTTTCACGTGCAGTCTTCCGGCAAGAAAGAAGTGGTCGGCGCCAATGTGCTGGTTGCTATGTTCGGTGAGCAGGAATCACAGGCCGTCTACCTGCTGAACCAGCAGAATGTTAACCGTCTTGACGTGGTTAACTATATCTCTCACGGCATCACAAAAGTGCCGAATGAGACTGAGAAGCTGGAAGATCACTCAGAGCAGTCTTCTCCGCAAGATGCAGAAGCGCAGCCTCTGGAAAACTACACGACCAATTTAAATAAACGTGCCATGCAGGGTCTGATCGATCCGTTGATCGGGCGTGACGATGAAGTCGAAAGGACTGTTCAGATCTTATGTCGTCGCCGGAAAAACAATCCACTGCTGGTGGGTGAGGCCGGCGTCGGTAAAACTGCACTGGCTGAAGGTCTGGCAAAACGTATCGTCGATAAGGAAGTGCCTGATGTGCTGCTGGATAGCACCATCTTTTCGCTGGACCTGGGTTCACTGGTTGCCGGTACCAAATATCGAGGTGATTTTGAAAAACGCCTGAAAGGGGTTTTGAAACAGTTGAAACAACAGCCTGGCGCGGTACTGTTCATCGATGAGATTCATACCATCATCGGTGCCGGTTCGGCTTCAGGCGGTGTCATGGATGCCTCGAACCTGATTAAGCCGATGCTGTCCAACGGCGAGCTGAAATGTATCGGTTCGACCACCTATGCCGAATTCAGAAGCGTCTTTGAAAAAGATCATGCGCTGGCGCGCCGCTTCCAGAAGATTGATATCGAAGAGCCGAATATCGATGAGACCGTCGATATCCTCAAAGGTCTGAAAACACGCTTCGAAGAACATCATGATGTGAAGTACAGCAACAATGCACTGCGTGCAGCGGTCGAACTCTCGCAGCGCTACATCATGGACCGCTTCCTGCCGGACAAGGCCATCGACGTAATCGACGAAGCCGGTGCCAGCCGACAGCTGCAGGCGAGCGGCGGCAAGGTGAATAAAAAATCGATCAGTGTGCATGAAATCGAAAATATCATTGCCAAGATCGCGCGTATCCCTGCGAAAACCGTATCAACCTCGGATACCGATGCCCTGAAAAATCTTGAGCGTGACCTGAAAATGGTCGTGTTCGGTCAGGACGATGCCATCGGCACCCTGGTCACCGCCATCCGTATGTCACGTTCAGGTCTGGGTGATCCTGAAAAACCGATCGGCTCATTCCTGTTTGCCGGGCCGACAGGTGTCGGTAAGACTGAGGTCAGCAAACAGCTTGCCAGTATCATGGGTGTAGAGCTGCTTCGTTTTGATATGTCTGAATATATGGAGCGCCATACGGTCTCCCGTCTCATCGGGGCACCGCCGGGTTATGTCGGCTTTGATGACGGTGGCCTGCTGACCGAAGCGGTAAACAAACATCCGCATTGTGTGCTGCTGCTCGATGAGATCGAAAAAGCGCATCCGGAAGTGTTTAATATCCTGTTGCAGATCATGGATCACGGTACATTAACTGACAGCAACGGTCGTAAGACCGACTTCAGGAATGTGATCCTTGTGATGACTAGCAACGCCGGTGCACAGCTGATGTCTCGTCGTTCGATGGGCTTCACCGAGCAGCAGAATGAGCTCGACGGCATGGAAGAGATCAAGAAGATGTTCACGCCTGAGTTCAGGAACCGGCTGGATTCGATCGTAAACTTCGGACCGCTCGATGCCCATACACTGTCCAACGTGGTTGATAAATTTCTGGTGGCTCTCGAGTTACAGCTCAACGAGAAAAAAGTTACCATCGATGTCGATAAGGCGGCTCGCCATTTACTGGCAGAAAAAGGCTATGATCCCAAGATGGGGGCAAGACCGATGGCGCGTGTCATACAGAATCTGTTGAAGAAACCGCTGGCGAATGATCTGCTGTTCGGTGATCTGAATAAAGGTGGACACGTTAATGTGACGGTTAGTGAAGATAACGAGATTGCGATCGAGGTCGTCTCAGAGGCTTTGAAAGCCTGATTGCTGACGACCTGCATCTCATGTCCTGAATAGCATTTATTGTCTCAGTACGCTAGTTAAAACTATGCACTTTAGTGCAAGGCTATAGCTGCTACACACTTTGTCAATGAAAAGACGTGCAACATATCTAGAAGAGTTGCGTGTTTCAAAGCGTTAAGCTAAAAATG
>JADFWE010000426.1 GCA_015222915.1 Pseudomonadota bacterium
AATTTACGCGGCAACGTGGTACCGGTGATTGATTTACGCATGCAGTTTGGTCTGGAAAGCGCAGAGGTAACGGTCGATACCTGCATCATTATCATTGAAGTAAACATCGACGGCCAGTCAACCGTACTCGGTTCCCTGGCAGACTCGGTGCAGGAAGTGATTGATCTACGTCCCGACCAACTGGAGCCGGTACCGACTTTGGGTACGCGGGTAAATAATATATTTATCCAGGCCATGGGCAAAAACAACGATGGCAGTTTTATCATCATACTGAACATGGATAACGTGTTCAGCGCAGAGCAGATACACGAAGCAGAAAAAACCAGTGCAGAACAAAGTAAGACAGCTGATACCGAAGCGGCGTAAAAAATCACACCAATGAAAATGAAACGGCCGCTTAATAATCAATATACAAGGCAGAAAAAATTATGAAGCTAAAAAACATGAAATTAAGGGGCAAGCTTGGTATTGCTTTTCTTATGGTGGGTATTATCCCGGCTGCTGTTATTGGATTCTCTACCTTGAAAGAAGCAAGTGGTTCGATGGAGAAACAGGCGTTTAATCAACTGGAAAGTGTGCGTACGATCAAAAAGACGCAAGTCGAAAATTACTTTGCGGCACGCAGGGCTGATAGTAACGTGCTGGTGGATACGGTTAAGGCTATGGAAGATGAGGCATTTGCAAAACTCAAATCAGTGGAGGAATTGAAAAAAGATAGCCTGCAAAAACTGTTCAAATCCATTAAGAACACGGTAGACATCATTAAGGATAGTCCCGTTGTTATGGCGTCATTCAATGCATTTGCTGAGGCCATTGAAAAAGACGGTGGTCAGGCAGGCGGCGAACAGTGGCAGTTTATGGCGAAGAAGCATGCCAGTTACCTGAAGAATATAGCGGAGAAAAATGACTGGTACGACCTCTTTCTGATTAGCGACAACGGCGACATTGTTTACTCGGTAGCGGGTAACAGCGATCTGGGTATGAATATTCCAAACAGCGAACTCAATGATTCCTCCATGGGACGTGCCTTTGCCATGGCTCGTGAGCTGAAGGAGGATCGGATCACCATCAGCGATTTTCAGCCCTACGCCCCCGCCAAAGGAGAGCAGGCGGCATTCATGATGGCACGGTTAGGTGGAGCGCCCGGTTATTTTGCTATACGACTTCCAATAGAACCCATAAATGCCATTGTTCAACAACGTGCCGGTCTGGGTAAAACCATGGAAAGCTATCTGGTAGGGGAAGTGGATGGCGTTAGCGCCCTGCGTAGTGACCGGGTAATCAAGAAGGGTAACTTCTTCGGCAAGAAAAAAAGCGGCAAACTGATCAAAAAGGCGTTGGCTGGTCAGTCAGGTCTTGCCACCAAGGTGGGCAGCACCGGGGCGGTGGAAGTGGTCGCCTATGCACCACTTGATATAGAAGGACTCAACTGGAGTATTTTCACCACCGGTAGCCTGGAGGAGGTAGTAGCCGGAACAGTATCGGTAGATGAAAAAGATTACTTCAGCCATTACATTGAAAAGTATGGCTACTACGACCTGTTCCTGATACACCCTGAGGGTGAGGTTTTCTACAGCGTTACACACGGGTTAGATTATAAAACAAACATGGTTGATGGCAAGTATGCTGATTCTGGTCTGGGGAAACTGGTACGACAGGTGTTGAAAACCAGGCAGTATGAGATTGCTGACTTTGCGCCCTATGGACCCTCAAACGGAGAGCCGGCCAGTTTCATCGCGCAGCCGATTCTACTGAAGGGAGAGGTGCAGATGATTGTTGCTTTGCAACTTTCTCTGCAAACCATTAATGGGATCATGCAGGAACACACCGGTATGGGGCAGACTGGTGAGACCTACCTGGTTGGTCCAGACAAGCGCATGCGATCAGATTCCTATCTCGACCCCAGGAACCATACGGTCAAGGCCTCTTTTGCAGGAACCGTGGTAGCCAATGGTGTTGACTCTTTTGCTGTCAATGAAGCGCTGTCAGGTAAAACGGGCATTGGGATAATTATCGACGACGCTGGCAACTCGGTACTCTCCGCCTATACGCCACTGAGAGTCGGGGATATGAGCTGGGCGTTGCTGGCTGAAATAGATGCTATTGAGGCATTTGCAGCAATTACTACATTAAAGAGGCAGATGTGGGTGGTAGCACTGTTAGCTGTGCTTGCTATCTTTGTTGTCACCTGGCTAATGGCGAGAGCTATCGTGCTACCGCTATGTAAAGCAGTGACAATAAGCGAACGGGTAGCATCTGGTGATCTGGAAGTGGTGATTGAAGTTAATTCCAGTGATGAGACGGGTCAGCTTATGCAGGCGCTACAGAACATGGTCAGCAAATTGAGCCGTGTCATTGCAGAAGTGAAGAGTGTTACCGCTAGTGTCGCCAGCGGTAGTGAAGAGATCAGTGGTGCCGGTCAGCAGTTGTTGCAGGGTACCACCGAGCAGGCCACTTCGCTGGAAAAAATCTCCTCAGCCATGAGACAGATGGCGGCCAATATCGGCCAGAGTGCAGATAATGCTGGTCAGACCGAAAAGATCGCGCAGAAGGCTGCGGCTGATGCACAGGAAAGTGGTCAGGCTGTCACCGAAGCGGTTTCAGCAATGAAAGATATCACCGACAAGATATCGATTGTTGAGGAGATTTCCCGCCAGACCAATCTGCTGGCGCTCAACGCTGCTATTGAGGCCGCCCGCGCCGGTGAACATGGCAAGGGATTTGCGGTAGTAGCCTCTGAGGTGCGTAAGCTGGCTGAGCGTAGCCAGAAAGCTGCCAGTGAGATTGGTGAGCGCTCCAGTACCACCGTTGAGGTAGCCGAACGAGCAGGTCAGATGCTGGAGAGACTGGTGCCTGATATCCAGAAAACCGCCGAACTGGTACAGGAAATTAGTCTTGCCTCCCGTGAGCAGGATACCGGTGCTGATGAGATTAACCGGGCGCTATCACATCTCGATCAGGTGATACAACAGTCTGCGGCATCCTCGGAAGAGATGGCTGCAACCTCGCAGGAGCTGTATGCACAGTCAGATCAACTGCGTCAATCAATGACTTACTTCAAGCTGGACAGCCAACCTGTGTCAGAAGTTCGATCTTCCAGGTCGTCGGTCTACCAGTCAGGTAGGTCCATGGAAGTATCGCCATCATCGCGTGTTGTCAATCTGGACCATTCGGACAGAAATGATAAGAGTACGGGGAAAACCGAAAGCAGTGATTTTGATCTTGATATGGATGAAAAGGCATATTCTAAAGACGGATCTGTGTCTTACTGAAACAAACAGCTTGTATGAAATTTAATTAGTGTAAAGAGTAAAGAGAAGGGATGAAAACATGAAATTTAACAATATCAAACCTGGCAATATGAAACTTAAAATGAAACTCGGTATCGCTTTCCTGCTGGTGGGCATACTGCCAGCCGCAGCTATCGGTTTGTTTTCTTTGAATGAGGCCAGCGAGGCCCTGCATCAGCAGGCATTCAATCAGCTGGAAAGTGTGCGCGGTATCAAGAAAGCACAGATCGAGAATTTTTTCGTTCAACGCCAGGGTGATGCCGGTGTGCTTAAAGAGACTGTGCTGGCGCTGAAATCTTCGGCCTACGCCAAAATGCAGGCCATACAGAATTTGAAAAAAGCAAATCTGCAAAGCCTGTTTGAAACAATACGTAGCGATGTTGCTATTTCGAAAAGGCGCCCGCTGTCAATCGAAGCTTTTGAAGCCCTCAACCAGGCATTAAAAGAAAGTGATGGCATGGTGGATAGTTTGGAATGGGAGTCTGTTGCCAAGCTTTATGATGATCGTTTTAAAGCACTCATGGAGGCGAAAGGATGGTATGACATTTTCCTGATCAATAATCAGGGTGATATCGTTTATACCGTGGCCCGTGAAAGTGATCTGGGCATGAACATTCACAACAGCGAACTGAAGGACTCAGCTATTGGAGTTGCTTTCAGCAAGATGCAGAAGCTGGAGCATGACGCTATTGTGATCGCTGATTTTCAGCCCTATGCGCCATCCAATGGTGATCATGCGGCCTTTATGATGGGCCGGCTTGGTCATGGCCAGGGTTATTTCGCCATACAGTTGCCAACTGAATCAATTAATGCGGTGGTACAGCAACGTGCCGGTATGGCTAAAAGCATGGAAAGCTATCTGGTTGGCGAAGTGGCGGGTAAAACCAGCTATCGTAGCGACCGGGTGATAAAAAAAGGTAACAAGATCGGCAAGAAAAAATCCGGTGCAATCATCAAGGCGGCTTTACAGGGTAAATCCGGGGTAACAACCAAAGTGGGTAGTACCGGTGCGGTTGAAGTAGTGGCCTATGCGTCACTGGATATCCCCGGCCTTAACTGGGGTATCTTTACTACCGGCAGCCTGGAAGAAGTGCTGGCACCAAAGGAACCGGGTGAGGAGAAAGACTACTTTAGCAAATATATAGAAAAGTACGGTTATTACGATGTGTTCCTGATCCATCCCCATGGTGAGGTCTTCTACAGTGTCACCCATGAAGCCGACTACCAGACCAATATGCTGGATGGCGAGTATGCGGATTCCGGACTGGGCAAACTGACACGCCATGTACTCAAATCCAGACAATATGAGGTTGCCGACTTTGCGCCTTATGCACCGTCTAATGATGACCCTGCGGTTTTTATCGCCCAGCCTGTGCTAAACAGCGAGGGTGAGGTGGAGTTGATTGTTGCCCTGCAACTTTCTCTTGAAGCCATCAATAACATTATGCAGCAGCGCGAAGGTATGGGTGAGACCGGCGAGACCTATCTGGTGGGTACTGACAAACGCATGCGTTCAGACTCCTACCTCGATGCCAAAGGCCATTCGGTCACAGCCTCTTTTGCAGGAACCGTGGCAGCCAATGGTGTGGATTCACCTGCAGTCAAACAAGCTCTTGCAGGTAATACAGGTAGCGATATTATTATTGATTATAATGGTAGTCCGGTGCTTTCCGCTTATGCGCCTTTAAAAGTGGGCGATACTACCTGGGCGCTGTTGGCAGAGATTGACGAGGCCGAGGCTTTTGCAACAGTCGCTACCCTGAAGCAGCTGATGGCTCTGGTGACGGTGATTGCCATTCTCGCAATTTTGACCGTAACCTGGTTAGTGTCAGGTGCTATCGTGCGGCCGCTCTCCAAAGCTGTTGAAGTCAGTGAACGCGTTGCCTCCGGTGATCTGAGCGTGCAAATCGAGGTTGACTCACAAGACGAGACTGGTCAGGTCATGCAGGCGTTGCACACCATGATCGGCAAATTGCGTAATGTTGTTTCCGATGTGAAAGATGTTACCAGAAATGTTGCTAACGGTAGCGAAGAAATCAGTGATGCAGGGCAGCAACTGTCACAGGGATCCACCGAGCAGGCAGCTTCGCTGGAAGAAATATCTTCATCGATGGAACAGATGGCTGCCAATATCCGCCAGAGTGCCGATAATGCAGGGCAGACCGAACAGATTGCGCAGAAGGCTGCGGCTGATGCTCAGGAAAGTGGTCAGGCTGTCAGCGAAGCAGTTTCAGCAATGAAAGAAATCACCGACAAGATATCCATTATCGAAGAAATTTCCCGCCAGACTAATCTGTTGGCGCTTAATGCAGCTATTGAGGCCGCCCGTGCCGGTGAACATGGTAAAGGTTTTGCGGTAGTCGCTTCGGAGGTACGCAAACTGGCCGAACGCAGCCAGATTGCTGCCAG
>JADFWE010000078.1 GCA_015222915.1 Pseudomonadota bacterium
CGTGTGGGCAGATGTACATGCAAGCTGTACGGTCTTGGCCTTTACATCCATCACACTTTTCAGTACGTACAAAAGTAGGCATTTCATTAACTCCTAGAGTTTTAAGTTTATGCAATTGCAATTGCGATAGTTTTACCAAATCAGGCAGTGACACAAAGAGCAGCACTGTTTAGTTGCTGCTGGATGAATCGTTGTCAGATTCGATTTCTACCTTTTCTTCATCTTTCTGACCGCTGCTCTTGATGAGTAGACTGTCTGTTAGAATTGAAATGGTTAATCACCGTTCAGATCGATTACTTCTAAACCCTGGCGGTGATGTCGTTTTCAGAGATGCCCTCAATACTCAGGACTAAATATTCAGGAATACTGCGGACTGTCCTGAAAACGGTTAATTCTTCTGCCGGTCACCGTAAAGCGACCCTTCAGGCTCCTGTGTTCTGGCTAAACGTTGAACTGTCTGACCAGACCGTATGCCTAAAGTCGGGGCACGTATTTTATGCCCAAGCACCTGTAAAAGCAATTAATTAAGCTTCTATTTGGCTCATTACAGGCATGCAGAATAGACCTTCAAAGGTAAAACACCAAACAATAATGCTGAGGTTGTTATAAGTTTTTTTTATGGCGTCAGTCGCGTGTTTATAAGTCAATTAAATCAGTTAGTTACCTGAGGCAGTTCGCAAATATTAAGTGAGAATCATTATCCTTACCAGAATTCAGGCAGTCCTCGTCAAAATGCAGGTAGAATACGCGCTGTTTTTTATCTACTACGAATCAAGTCATCAATCATGTCAGAAAGCCATAACTCAGATACACCTTCCATCAGTCCAACTGAGATAAATCTTCATCAGAAGTCACGCTTGCTCGAGATTGCCTATTCGGATGGCTTTCGTTTTAACTACCCCTGTGAATACCTGCGTGTGTTCTCGACTGCCGCCGAGGTGAAGGTGATGGAGAAGCCGGTCCACGGTAAACAGCGGGTCAATATCTCGCTGCTGGAACCGCAGGGGAGCTATGCATTAAAGATATCATTTGATGATGGCCATGATACCGGCATCTACTCCTGGGCCACCTTGTACGAACTGGGGAAAAATTACGAGGACAACTGGCAGCAATATCTCAGCGATCTGGAAAAATGCGGCCTTAGCCGCGGCGATGCCAGAGTCACCGACCAGGAAGGCAAGGTCGTGGTAAAACTGGTCTACTTTATCGAGTTGGCTAAAATATCAGGTAAGGATGAAGAAGAGAAAGTGATTCCGGATACGGTCACCAATGTCGAGACCTTGCTGAACTGGATGCGTAAACGCGGTGAGCGCTGGCAGGAAGCATTCGAAGACAGCCGCGTACAGGTGACGGTCAATAAACAGTTCTCCGAACCTTATACCCTGATCGAGCACGGTGATGAAGTAGCGTTTGTACCAAGACCAAAATAAAAATTTTTAGCCGCAGAAGGCTTTTATGATTTATAAATGCGTAAAACAGAACTAAAAAAAGAAAACGATTTCTGGAAGGGTTCCTTCATGGCCATGGCCAGTCCTTGTGACGTGCTGATGGAAGTTGATGACGAATCACAGGCGCAGGCGATTCTCGATACAGTAGCGAATGAGGCCTGGCGTATCGAAGACAAGTTCAGCCGCTATAAAAAAGATAACATCATCGATGAAATCAATAACTCCAGGGGTGAGGCGGTAAGCGTTGATGAAGAGACTTCACAGCTGCTGGATTTTGCTAATGAGTTGTTTGAGATAAGTGAAGGTCTGTTCGATGTCACCTCGGGCGTGCTCAGGCAGATCTGGACATTTGACGGCAGTGACAAGCTACCGGCAAAAAAAGAAGTAAAAAGATGTTTAAAAAAAATTGGCTGGCAGAAAGTCACCCGGCAGGACGGAGAGATTATTTTACCGGAAGGTATGGAGATCGATCTTGGCGGTATCGGTAAAGAATATGCTGTCGATCGCTGTGTCCTGATCGCGCGGCAAAAAACCGGGAATAGCGTGTTGGTTAATTTTGGCGGTGATCTTGCTGTTACCCATGCCAGAAAAGATAATGCTTCCTGGTCGGTCGGCCGGTTGATCACTGGCTCTGAGGAAGCCTACGGCATCTTTCAGTTACACCGTGGCGCGATTGCGACCAGTGGTGATGCGCACCGTTACATCATCAGAGATGGTGTCCGTTACAGCCATATCTTAAATCCGCTTACCGGCTGGTCGGTGAGTGATGCACCACACACCATCAGCGTCGCTGCACCTACCTGTATAGAAGCAGGGATGATGTCAACGCTCGCCATGTTGCAAGGTGGTCGGGCAGAGGAGTTTCTAAAGCTGCAGGAAGTTGAATACTGGATTGACTAGAAATCTCGAACGCGTGGTATAAAAAACTCACCTTGAAACTGTTTCATTCTAGGGCGGTGATGCTATGACTGGTGTGCCGGATGGATTGGACAGCAGATATGACAGGCTGTCTGTCATCATGAGGTATTGCGGGTTTGATAAAGCATTACTCGTTGATAACAAGCTCCAGTCTGTCAGATCATATGTGTAGACGAAACTAGAGCTAAATGATTCCCCTATTATCGAAACGCTTCCGCTAGCGTTATCAAATGATAAGTCCTGGATGTTTGTGCCCGTTGCTGTTAGCCCGGTTACGTAGGTCATATCACTGCTGAGGAAAATATCGCCACCACGGGTAATGACATAGTTACCATCGGGTGTCACCCAGACATTGCCATTCATCCGGTAGTCACCGTGATAGGGCGAATCACCCAGTAACGTGATGCCAATGCCACTGATATCAAACTTTTCAATATCTGAAGGTGATGAATCAGTGTTTGCGGCGAACACCCAGTTGCCGGAAGGGTGTAGTGATAAACGGGACTTTTGTCGGATCCCTGTACTTCCTAATACGGAACCATCGCTAGCATCATATGCATAGATCATAGTCCACTGTCCGGATCCCGAAGCGACGATAAGTTTATTGCTACTGTTAACTACGATGTCGTACGGGTCGATGTTGATAAGGAAAGTGTTGGTATGTGCCTGCAGTTCAAGATCGATCGTGCCGATGTAGCCAAATTGGTCCTTGTCCCACCATGTGTAACTGTGATCATATGCGAGTAAGGCGACGAACAACTTGTTGCCATCAGGTGACACGGTCATGCGTTCTGGCATGAATGTGAACTGGAAGTACTTTTCAGTAAGACCGGTTTCCAGGTTAACGACATAAAGACGTTTGGCGTTCTTATCTGTGATGTAGGCCTTGTTCCTGGTCCTGTCGATCTGCACATCGGTAACAGCAAATGCCAGTTGATATGCGGTACTGTCGCTGACCATCGTGCCA
>JADFWE010000427.1 GCA_015222915.1 Pseudomonadota bacterium
ATATCGAACAGTTTTCAGACCGTGTAAAGGCATACAGGTAAGAGGACAAAGGCGACGTTATTCGTCTTTCGTTATTCGTCGTTCGTAAAAAATACCAAACAGTAGGGGCTGCATAGCTATTGGTTCATTTCGTGTTTTTAGCTTTTAACGAACGACGAATAACGAATAACGATCGACGTCTCTTTCTAGCCGTAAGCGGAAACTGATCGATGCTATTTATTCCATATTCTTGATCAGCATATCCCGCATCTGCTCGAGTGCTATGGGTCCGCTTACATCACCATCACCGTCGGTAGTCGATGGGTGCGCGGCATTTTTCACTTCGACCAGAACGCGATCACCCTTATCGGTAAATTCGAGCTGGTAGTTCAGGCTGGTAACCGACTCATTGACATCATCGAACAGCTGCACCATCCAGCTTGATCGCGCCAGCTCATCTCCTTCCAGCTTCTTCGATTTATCATCCGGTTTTGCCACCTGATAGCTGATGGTGTTGATATGCGGCTGTTCCTTGATCTCCTGCATGCCCGTGCGATCCAGTGCCCGTACCGCACGACGCCAGACAAAATCGACGCTGCCGATCATGACGAAAGAAGTGCTATTCGAACGTTCGGTCTCGATCAGTGAACTGTAGGGACGGTAGTTGGCCAGCAGGACTTCGGTATTTTCTTTTGGCAGGCCGGCGAAGATCGCCATACGGGAGATGATCTCGCGCTCGGTCTCGATATCGCCGGGCAAGGTTACCCAGATATATTCGTCATCATTGCTACTATGGAGCACACGTTCGATTCTGGTCGTCGAAACGTAGAGACGAGTTTTAGCGTCATGATCAAAACGCTCGACACGGACTCTGAATTTCTCTTTCTGATCCGGCACAGAGCTGAAAAGCTTACTGAAGAAACCACGGTCAGAACCCAGATGTTCTACCCATTGTGTTTCCATATAACCCAGCAGCGGTCGTACTTCGGCAAGCGGAATGCCTTCTGTCTCCCAGAACTCGATTAGTCGAGGCCAGACGTGGTCGACGTTATTATCCACTTCGATCCAGCTGTTACCGGCATAGGTCACCGTGCGAACACCATCAAACTTCGGCGTTATCACCGTTTCCAGCTTGTTGTTATCACGAAAACGCTGCAGCGCCTCATCAGTCGGTTTCGGAATCCTGAGCTGATCTCCGGTATCCGGTTCGGTCAGATCCGGCGGCACTTCCAGGTTCTTGTAATACTCAGCGCCCTGGTAGACCGGACGTTTAGTACTGCACGAGGTAGCAATCAGTGCCAGCAGGACGAATGCGAGAATCTTTGTCAGGTTAGATGTTTTCATCAGGCACTGACTCCGATAGATATGCCGGCCTGCGACATGGCTTCACGCAGCGGCTGATAGTATTGCTCATCAAGTTCTACCAGCGGCAAGCGGATACCTCGAGGAATAAGTCCCATCTCAGCCAGCGCCCATTTCACAGGGATCGGGCTGGCTTCCAGGAACAGGCGTGAATGCAGGCCGGTGAGTGGCTGATTGAGTGACTCAGCCAGCTCGCGGTCACCTGCCAGTGCAGCATCACACATCGCTGCCATGGCTTTCGGTGCGACATTATTGGTCACCGAGATCACGCCATGACCACCGCGCAACATGAATTCGGTGCCGCTCTCATCATCACCGCTGAAGACCAGAAAATCATCGTTCAGCAGAGCCTGAAGCTGTGCCAGGCGGTTTAGATCACCGGTGGCATCTTTGATACCGATGATATTATCGACAGCAGACAGCTGCTTTACCGTCTCTGGCAGCATGTCACACGCCGTCCGGCCCGGCACGTTATACAGGATCTGCGGGATATCGACATTCTCAGCGATCGTCTTGTAATGCTGATACAGGCCGCGCTGCGGGGGTTTGTTGTAATACGGGGTGACCAGCAGGCAGGCATCGGCTCCGCCCTGCTGAGCACAGCGGGTCAGTTCCAGAGCTTCAGACGTGGAATTGGCACCGGTGCCGGCGATGACCGGGATGCGGCCATTGACCAGTTCGACGGTACGCGCCATCGCTTCACAGTGTTCGTCCAGATCCAGCGTCGCCGATTCACCCGTGGTGCCCATGGAAATGATCGCTGCGGTATTGTTTTCTATATGAAATTCGACCAGATCAGCCAGACTTTTATAGTCGATACTGCCGTCGGTTTGCATCGGCGTTACCAATGCCACCATACTGCCTCGAAACATGTCGCTGTAATTGCTGTTTGTAACCATGAGTAGCCCCAGAAAATAAGGCGCACAGTTAATCAATATTTCAGCATTTTATCAATGATATCGACCAGCAATTTACCTTAGGAACCATGATTAATTCTGAATGAAGTAGATTGTGTGCTGAATTATTCAGATTCAAGGCGTGAAACGCACGCCATAAATAGTAAATTATGGGCTGGCTATTGCGAAGTTTCACTAACGATGAAAATGGATAATTCAGCGCACAAGATACGATTTCACGAATTGATCAGGGGTTCCCTTATTTGATGATTAATTGCGCATGAACCCGACCGTGTTACAGATAAGGCAAATTATCGGTGAATTCTGTGGCCTAAATGCGTCCGATTATCAGCTATTTCCGGATCTCTTGCTATACTCAAAACATGATTCCGATAGCGTCGTTATAACCGGCCGTTTAACAGTCTATCCGAACCATGCTTCATCATCTGGAAGTGCCGCCGGATCCCCGGACCGGGACACTGACTGACACACTTAGAACTGGACAAAAAATGTGAATACATCAAATCAGCCTGAACGTCGTAATTACAACCGTATCCCGTTTACTGCCGAGATACTAATGCAATGTGGTGATGCAGAATGGAGCTGCAACCTACTGGATATCTCGTTGAAAGGCATGCTGGTAGAACCACCGGAAAATATCGATATCGATCTGAAAAACCCCTGCGGTATGGCGCTGTTTTTGGGCGAGGACGTTTCCATCCACGCCAGGGTCAATATTGCCCACACCGATAATGACCACTGGGGCCTGAAATGGCTGCAGATCGATGTCACAAGCCTGCAGCACCTGCGCCGCCTGATCGAATTAAACACCAACAATCCGGCAATGCTGATACGCGAATTATCCGAGCTGGGCTAGGGATACTCGCTTCTTAAAAGAAACTTGCCATCCCTGGCGTCTCTGCAAGAGAAATAACTTTTATTCCTAATGTCAGCGACGGGCAGGCCTACCTCCCAGACAATACCTGTCATGGTGCCTTTAATTCGGCAAACACTAGGCGCCCCGAGTTTTTTTGTTTACACTGTGTGGCTACTCCAATAAACCAGATACAGCCATGACCACAAAACTTGTAATCTCCGCCCTTGGCCCCGATCGTCCCGGCATCATCGATGAACTCAGTAACATCATCTACAAACATTCATTGAATATCGAAGACAGCCGCATGACCGTACTCGGTGGCGAATTTGCCATCTTGTTGCTGATCAGCGGTGAGCAGTCGGCCATCGACAATCTGATGGCACAGACCGCTGATATCGAAAAGACATTACAGATGTCGCTGCTGGCAAAACTGACCAGCCACAGTGGCACTAGTGAAAGCACCATTCCTTACGCGGTGGAAGTCGCGGCACTGGACAACCCCGGCATCGTCAATAATATCGCCAGCTTTTTCTCCAGCCGTAATATCAACATCATGGACCTGCACACAGAGAGCTATGCGGCTCCGCACACCGGTTCACCGATGTTTTCGCTGCACATGACTGTCGGTGTTCCCGCACAGACCAATATCGCGCAGCTGCGTGACGCCTTTATGGAAACCTGTGACGATCTGAACCTGGACGCTGAGCTCACTAATCTATAGTCCGCCAGTCGACCTCCCGTTTTCTAAATAACACTTTCAAATATTGCAGGCACATCATGGTAAGTATCGGTAAAAAAGTTAAAAATTTCGCCCGTCCGGCGACAGGACCATCCGCAACAGAACATACGGTCAGCCTGAAAGACCTGGCCGGCAAAAAAGTCGTACTGTATTTCTACCCGAAAGACAGCACCCCGGGCTGCACCACCGAAGGCCAGGATTTTCGCGATGCCAAAGCCAAATTCACCAGGCAGAACACGGTGATACTCGGTGTTTCCCGTGACAGCATAAGACGCCATGAGAACTTCATCGCCAAGCAGAAATTCAATTTCGATCTGCTCTCAGATGAGGATGAAAGTTTGTGCAAACAGTTTGACGTGATCAAACTGAAAAAGAACTACGGCAGAGAGTACATGGGCATCGAGCGCAGCACCTTCGTTATCGATGAAGAAGGCAAACTGATCGAAGAATGGCGCGGGGTAAAAGTAAAAGGTCATGTCGATGAAGTACTTGAAACATGCAAGGCACACAATAAAAAATAACCTCTAAAGACTAACGATGATCAATATTGGGAATTATTGACGTCCTGCGCGGATCAAAGTGTATTTGGGATGGACCGGGATGAGCCAGCGTAAGCCAGGATGAGCCAGGATAAGCAATAGTAACGCGATGCATAGCGCACCGAAAGATCCTAGATGAAGTCGAGCTCCTGTAAATAGACACTCAGGCTGCGTCTGGCCCTGCTCAGGATGACACTATCAATTATAATTTCTACTAACGCCACAATATAATAAAATAGACAAGATGCCACTCCCGTCTCAATCAAAACTGTCGTCAGGAGCAGTACTGTGGAGCGTTTTATTCTTTATCGTTTTCATCTGGTCCGCGATCAATCCGAATGATTATTACACCTGGATACTGGAGGTGGCACCAACTGTTATCGGTTTTTTCATACTGGCGGCCACACGGAAGGCTTTTCCACTGACCAGCCTGTGTTATGTACTTATCCTCATACATTGCTGGATACTGATGGTGGGCGGTCACTATACTTATGCGGAAGTACCGCTGTTCGACACCATCAAAGAATTATTGGGACAGACAAGAAACGACTACGACAAGCTCGGACATTTTGCGCAGGGTTTTGTCCCTGCCATCATCTGCCGTGAGATAATCATCCGTCACAAGCTGATCAACGGTCGGTTCTTCACCCACTTTTTTACTGTGAGCTTCACCCTGGCATTCAGTGCTTTTTATGAGATGATCGAATGGTGGGTGGCCTTATTCAGTGAGCAGGCAGCGGAGTCATTCCTCGGCACACAGGGTTACATCTGGGATACACAATCAGATATGGCATGGGCATTGACCGGTGCGATAACCGCACTGGTGACATTGAGCCAGCTGCACGACAGACAAATTAAAACCTTACAAGAAGAAACATCATGACCGAACAGACATTTATCAAGGGCAAAGACGCCGCGCTGGAAGAATCTATCGCTTCCATGCAGCAGAAACTTCGTGATCTGAATTTTGATATCGAAGAAGCCTCCTGGTTGAACCCGGTACCGAATGTGTACTCTGTCCATATCCGGGACAAGGACTGCGGCCTGATGTTTACCAATGGCAAAGGCACGACAAAAAAATCATGTCTCGCCAGCGCTCTGGGTGAATATTTTGAACGCCTGAGCTGCAACTACTTTTTTGCCGATTTCTACCTGGGCGAAGCGTTCTCCCAGGCCGAATTCGTGCACTATCCTGATGAGCGCTGGTTCAAAAACGATGATGAGGGTGATGACAGCATCCACGAAGAACTGCTCGACGAAAAACTCTGGCAGTACTATGACCCTGAGCAGGCACTGAGTGCTTCTATCATCTTCGACACCAACTCAGGTACCGGCGAAAGAGGTATCTGTGCCTGCCCTTACCGGCGTCAGCGTGATGGTAAGGACATATGGTTTCCCATCAATATCATAGGTAACTGCTATGTCAGTAACGGCATGTCTGCAGGCAACACCAGGAACGAAGCACGTGTGCAGAGCCTGTCAGAAGTTTTTGAACGCTATATAAAAAACAGGATCATCGCCGAAGGTATCTGTTTACCCGAGGTGCCCGATGAAGTACTGCAGCGCTTCCCGCAGATCGTCGAGGCCATCAAAAAACTTGAACAGCACGGCTATAGCCTGCGTATCGCCGATGCTTCACTGGGCGGACGATACCCGGTGATGAGCGTCACCCTGATAAACCCCAACAACGCCACCGTGTTCGCCTCCTTCGGTGCGCACCCCAGTTTCGAGGTCGCACTGGAACGTACCGTCACCGAACTGCTGCAGGGGCGTGATCTGGATCAGCTCGACGGTTTCCAGTCTCCCAGCTTCGATCTCGAAGAGGTGGCCGACCACCATAACCTGGAGACACATTTCATCGATTCCAGCGGCCTGATCGCCTATGATTTCTTCAAGAACAGACCTGACTTCGAATTCAGCGACTGGGATCACGATGCGTCGACTACCGATGAGTTCGGCTACCTGCGTGACATCATCCATGAGCTGGGTTTCGACATCTACATCGCCGACTACGAACACCTGGATGTCTATTCCTGCCGTATCATCGTACCCGGCATGTCGGACATATACCCGGTCGATGACCTGGTATGGAACAACAACAACGAAGGTGCATTGTTCAGAGAAGAGATCCTGTCCTTAAAAAACCTTGATGAGGCCCAATGGCAGTCCATCCTCACCCGCCTGGAAGAAGGCGGTTACAATGATTTCCAGCGGGTCGCTGAATTTATCGGCGTGGCGCCTGATGCCGGCACCACCTGGGCAACGCTGCGTATCGGCGAACTCAAAGCCATGCTGAACCTGGCACTCAAAAATGCTGAAGCGATGGAATGGGTAGACTGGTGTATACAGATCGATCAGCTGGACAGCGACAGCACCCGTTTCTACATGTGTCTACAGGCACTGCTGGAAATCGAGATGGATGATGGACGTGAACTACGAGATTACACCGACAGCCTGCGCCTGATGTTTGGTGAGCAGACACTGGACGATGCGTTCGACGTTACTTCCGGCAAGGAAAACTTTTTTGGACTGCATAGCCCGGGGTTAAGCCTGGACGGTTTTAAGACACACGCCAGGCTTCTTGACGGTTATAAAAAGCTGCATATCGCCAAACAGAACAACTGGAAAAAAGCAGGATGATTTCCGGCTTTCTCTTTCAGCATGCTTAAATTCTTTGCCGACCTCATCCTGAAGCTGAGCGGCTGGTCGATCGACGTAGATCTGCCGGCTGAAAAAAAGTTTGTAATAATCGGTGCGCCACATACCACCAACTGGGACCTTCCCATCGTCCTGCTGTGCATCTGGTCGGTACAGAAGAAGATACGCTGGGTGGCAAAAACCCAGATATTTATCGGCCCGTTCAACTACTTATTCCGCGCACTGGGCGGTATGCCGGTCGACCGTTCTTCAGCCCATGGTTTCATCCAGCAGATCGCAGATCGATA
>JADFWE010000079.1 GCA_015222915.1 Pseudomonadota bacterium
ACACTGATCAGCCCGAATGCTGTCATCACCCACCAGGAAATAAAAAGCAAGAAACGCGCCCTGGAAGTCCTTGCCGAAAAACTGGCAGCCGAAGCCCGCCTGCCGGGCAATACAGATCCGGGTGAGAACGATACGGAAGTGATCAATCCTCTCGATATCTTCAAATTATTGACCGAACGTGAAAAACTCGGCTCTACCGGTATGGGACACGGCGTCGCCCTGCCGCATGCCCGCACCAGCCTTACCGACACTGCAGTAGGCGCATTCATCAAACTTGATAAAGGCATCGATTTTGACAGTCCTGACCAGCAGCCGACCGACCTGATCTTCGCGCTGATGGTACCGGAACACTTTACCGACGAGCACCTCAAGATCCTGGCCTATCTCGCCTCATTATTCAGCGATGAAAGTTTTTGCCAGAATATACGAAATGCTACCGAACAGGACGACATATACGATAAACTCCTGCACTGGCATCTAAGTTCTCAGGCATCGTGACACGGCATCGCCTGATCGAGCACAACCACATGCACCGTTAAAGGTATACAGACATGACAGAGATCCTTTCTGCCGAATCAATCATCCTCAATCTCGCCAGCAAGATCGAGCTGAAATGGGTAGCCGGTGCAGAAGATCCTGAACGCCCCCTGCACGAGGTGGATGTCAACGAGCATGCCACGCTGATCGGTCACCTCAACCTGATCCACAACAATATCATCCAGGTCATCGGCAAGACCGAATGCGATTACCTCAACAGCCTCGATGATGATTTCCGCAAGAGCACGCTCACCCAGCTATTCACCAACCGGACGGTAGCCATCATCCTGTCCGATGATCTGCCGGTGCCTGACCTGCTCAACGAATACGCGAGCAAATACAAAGTTCCGGTATTAAGCTGCAAGGCGATGAGCAACGATGTGGTCGATATCGCGCGCTATTACCTGCACAAGTTATATACCGACAAAGAGATCATCCATGGTGTGTTCATGGAGGTACTGGGCACGGGTGTACTCATCACCGGCCAGAGCAGTGTCGGTAAAAGCGAACTGGCACTGGAACTGGTCACCCGCGGTCATCGCCTGGTCGCCGACGATGCTCCCGAATTCACCCAGATCGGCCCCGAGATCCTCGATGGCCGCAGTCCGAGCATGCTGCACGGTTTTATGGAAGTGCGCGGTCTCGGCGTATTAAACATCCGTGAGATGTACGGCGACAACGCGATAAAGAACAATAAATACCTGCGCCTCATCATCCATATGGAGACCATGAATAAGAAAAACCTGAGCGACTTCAACAGGCTGAGTGGCAATACCAAGATAAGGACCATAATGGACGTCGCTGTGCCGGTCACCATCATCCCTGTCGCACCGGGACGAAACCTTGCGGTCATCGTCGAGGCGGCTGTGCGCAACCACAACCTGCGCAACAACGGATCGGATGCCAGCCAGCAGCTGATCGACCTGCAGCAGAAAGTCATCACAGAACAGCAGTAAGCATCGAAGGAAGAAAATCATGAAACTAATCATCATCAGCGGCCTCTCCGGTTCAGGTAAGACGGTTGCACTGCACACGCTGGAAGATGAAGATTATTACTGTGTCGATAACCTGCCCATCGGCCTGCTGCCACAATTTATCGACCGCATCCTGAGCCGACGGGTACAGCTGTACGATAATATCGCGGTCGGCATCGATGCGCGCAGCGACTCGGAAGATCTGCGCGACTTTCACACCATCATCGAATGGATAGAGCAGCGAGACGAAGAGACCCAGATAGAGATCGAGATCATCTACATCCAGGCCGAACTCGATACCCTGATCAAACGCTTCAGCGATACCCGGCGCAAGCACCCGCTGACCAAAAAAGGTCTGCCGCTATCTGAAGCCATCGAGGTCGAACGCAACCTGCTGAAAGATGTAGCGACCAGTGCAAATCTCTATATCGATACCACCTATACGAATATCCATGAACTGAGAAGTTATATCAAGGAACGCGTAGTAAAACGCGATCAGAACAAATTGTCACTGCTGTTTCATTCTTTCGGCTTTAAAAACGGCGCACCGGCCGACTCTGATTTTGTCTTTGATGTACGCTGCCTGCCGAACCCGCACTGGGAACCCAACCTACGCGCATTGACCGGACAGGATCCTGCAGTCATCGCCTTTTTGCAGGAACAGGAAGACGTGACCATGATGTTCGACCACATCAAAAACTACCTGAACTTCGTCATCCCGAAATTCATCAAACAGAACCGTTATTACCTGACTGTCTCTATCGGTTGCACCGGTGGTCAACACCGCTCCGTATACATGGCAGAAGCCCTGCACGACGATTTCAGAGGCCGGCTCGACCATGTCTCCATCCATCATCGTGAACTCGGTTATGAAGACACAGAGACATGACAAGCCAAACGATAAGACAACGATAGAACGATCATGAGCGTCGCATTATTTTTTATCACACACGAAGGTATCGCCAGCAGCCTATTAAATATCGGCGAAGCCATCATTCAGAAACCGAACGTGAACATGGCTTATAGCGAAGTATCGATGGATGCCAGCGTCGAGAACAGGACAGCAGACATCGAATCAAAAATAAAACATCTGGCGCTCGATGACGGCATCATCTTTATCACCGATATCTATGGCAGTACGCCGAGCAATATCTCGCAGCAGCTGGCACAACGGTATAAAGCAGAACTGATCAGCGGGGTAAACCTGCCGATGGTCATCCGTTTGCTAAACTACCGTGACAGACCTGTCACAGAACTGATAGAAAAAGCTCTGGATGGTGCACATGCAGGCATTCGGCTACAGGACAGATAATATCAGGATTGATAACTTCAGAACCATGAACAAGATTTAACTATGGCAACAAACAGAAACGTCGAGATCATCAATAAACTTGGACTACACGCCAGGGCCGCCGCGCAATTCGTGCAGCTGGCATCCAGCTTCAGCTCCCATATCGAGATCGAAAAAGATAAACGCAAGGTCAATGCAAAGAGCATCATGGGCGTAATGATGCTGGCCGCTGGCAAAGGCAGCGAAGTCATGCTGTATGCTGATGGCAAAGATGAAGATGACAGCCTGGACAAACTCGAAGCGTTAATCAATAACCGCTTCAATGAAGAAGAATAAAAACAATGAAAAATGAAAAATGAAAAATTTTACATCTTTCGTAAGCAGACCCTGATAATTTAAAAAATGAAAAATAATAGAAACTCGAAACCAGAACACATACGACTCGGCATTGCATCCGGGGCGTCATTTTTCATTTTTCATTTTTCATTTTTCATTACCCTCTCATGAGTATCTACATAAGCGGCATAGGCGTATCAAAAGGCATCGCCATCGGCGAAGCCTTTGTCATCGCGCGCGAACAGCTGGATGCCAATCAGACCATCCTGACCCCGGCTGAGATACCGGCAGAGATAAAACGTTTTCAGGCGGCGCTGAAGCAGGCCAAGCAGCAGCTGCACGACGTCAAGGAAAAAATAGCAAAAGACACGGCATGCGATATCGTCGCCTTCATCGACACCCACCTGCTGATGCTGGAAGATCCGGCTTTCAACGAAGGCACTATCGCACAGATAAAGCAGCATTCCTGTAACGCTGAGTGGGCCCTGCATCTTCAGGGCGAACGGCTGGTACAGGTGTTCGACGAGATGGAAGATCCTTATCTCCGCACCCGTAAAGATGATGTCCTGCACGTCGTCAAACGTATCCATGCATGCCTCGTCGGAAAAGAACAGAGCAACGACGGACATCTGTACAAGGGCAAGATCATCATCGCCGATGACCTGGCACCTGCCGATACCATCATGATGCAGCACCAGAAAGTCGCTGGCTTCATCACAGAGTTCGGCGGTCCACTGTCACACACCGCCATCCTGGCAAGAAACCTCGGCATCCCGGCGATCGTCGGCCTGCATCACGCCAGACAGCTAATCCACCGCAATGACACGCTGGTGGTCGATGGCTTCAGTGGCGTGGTCATCAACTCGCCAGATAAAAAATCACTAAAATATTACCGTGGCGTAAGACGTGATGAGATTGCCAAGCGCAGCCTGCTGAACAGCCTGAGTGGCCAGCCGGCAGTCACACTGGATAAAAAACAGATCACCCTGCATGGCAATATCGACCGGCCGCGTGATATCCGGTCGATAAAAAAATATGACGACACCGGTGTCGGCCTGTACCGCACCGAGATGTTATTCATCGAACGCAATGAATGGCCGGACCAGAAGACTCAGCTAAAAGCATACAAACGTGCGATAAAAGCGCTGGATGGAAAACCGTTGACCATCCGCACCATGGACCTGGGTGCAGATAAAGAGATCCAGGACACAATCGACCACGGCCCGATGGCACATAATCCCGCCATGGGCCTGCGTGCCATCCGCCGCTGCCTGAAAGAACCGCAGGATTTCATGCCGCAGCTGCTAGCGATACTACGCGCCTCTGCTTTTGGCCCGATACGCATCATGATCCCGATGCTGACCAATACCGGGGAGATCGACCAGGTACTGACATTGATCGAAGAGGCCAAAGAAATCCTGCGCCAGAAAAAGACTGCATTCGATGAAAAAATACAGATCGGTGCCATGATAGAAGTCCCAGCTGCCGCACTGGCCGTAGATGCCTTCGCCAGAAAACTCGACTTCCTGTCCATCGGCACCAACGACCTCATCCAGTACACCCTGGCGATCGACCGTATCGATGACGAGGTCAACTACCTGTATAACCCGTTACATCCGTCTGTGCTGAAACTCATCCACATGATCATCGAAGGAGGCAAGAGAGCCAACATCCCGGTTTCGATGTGCGGCGAGATGGCCAGCGACACCCAGTACACCCGACTCCTGCTCGGCATGGGTCTGGAGTATTTCAGCGTACAGGCAAATGCTCTACTCGAGGTTAAACATATCATCGTTAACAGCACGATGAAAAATCTACAGAAGGAAGCTAAGCAGATTATGCAGCTGCATGATGATAATGAGATCAAGTCACGTGTTCAACAGTTGGTGAACTTACTGTAATCTTTTTACAGTTATCAAGTTTTCTCTATGCCCTGGCTTTCTTAACATTGACGTTATTCTTTTCGTTAGGCATTGCGGTTTTCGCACCGCGGGCGAGCTACTTTCTGTCAGCAGCAACAGAAAGTAACCAAAGAATGCCGCCACTACAGCTACGCCCCTGTAAAAAACACAGGG
>JADFWE010000080.1 GCA_015222915.1 Pseudomonadota bacterium
GCGTAATCCAGATAGGATTGGCGCATTTCGTCTTCGAGATTTACCGGGGATATTTCTTTCGCAAATTCAGTCATTTAGAGGTGCTTTTTAGATTCCATCACAGGGCTTGTTTAACGGCTTGTCGCCCAAAAAAATAGCGCATTAAAATGCGTCTTATGAAGCGCACAATAGTAACACAGTTCTGCCCGTGACGGACACCCTATTTCCCTGACTGATCAAAAGGATAAGTGCTTTTTTATGGCGGCTATTTTTAATCTTAAAAAATTAAAAATCAGCCCGATATGATGGCATTAATCTTTAACTATCTGATGCAAATTCCTGTGCATCACAGCGTAATAAACCACCGGAATCACGATCAATGTAAGGATGGTCGATACCAGCAGTCCGAAGATCAACGATATAGCCAGTCCACCAAAGATGGGGTCATCGATGATGAAGAAACCACCGATCATCGCTGCGATACCGGTCAACACGATCGGCTTGGCGCGAACCGCTGCCGAATTGATCACCGCCTGCTGAAACTCCATACCTTCGCGTACCTGCTGGTTAATAAAATCTACCAGCAAGATGGAATTGCGCACGATGATGCCTGCAAGTGCAATCATGCCGATCATCGATGTCGCGGTAAACTGTGCATCGAGCAAGGCATGCCCGGGCATGATACCGATGATGGTCAACGGGATCGGCGCCATGATTACCAGCGGAATTTTGTAGGAATGAAATTGCGCCACTACCAGCAGATAGATCATCAGCAGACCCACCGCGTAAGCTGCGCCCATGTCACGGAAAGTCTCAAACGTCACCTGCCATTCACCATCCCACTTCAGGCTGTATTCGTATGGATTATCCGGCTGCCGGGTATACCATTGCTCCAGGTGATCATGTTCCGTTAATGTGCTTGAGATATCAAACATGCCGTAAAGCGGACTATCCAGATCACCGGCAAGATCAGCGGTTACATAGACCACCGGCAGCAGGTCCTTGTGATAGATGTTCTTCTCTCGCTCACCCGGCAGGATATCTACCAGCTCAGTCAATGGCACCAGGGTGCCGCTGACAGAACGCACTTGCAGTGCAAGCACCTGCTCAAGGTCGGCTTTATCAGCATCATCATATTCGATACGCACCGGCACGGCATATTTCAGTTTCCTGCCATGCAGGTAAGTAACATCAGAACCATTTAACACCGTGGTCAGCGCATCAGCGATCACCTGCTGAGATACTCCTAACCTGGCGGCTCTCTGACGATCTATCTTGACTGTTAGTTTTTCACCCGGATATTCCACGCTGTCATCAACATCTACGATGTTGTCGGTGGTCTCGAACACTTCACGTAAATGTTTGGCTGTCTGAATCTGGCCAGCATAATCCAGTCCGTAAACTTCTGCGACGATCGGTGACATCACCGGTGGTCCCGGCGGTACTTCAACAATTTTTACATTGCCGTCAAACTGTCTTGCTATCGCCTGTAACGGTTCACGTACAGACAGGGCAATGTCATGGCTTTTACGATCACGATGGTGTTTATCAACAAGGTTTACCTGGATATCACCGACATTGGCACCTTCACGCAGATAATATTGCCGTACCAGCCCGTTGAAACTGATCGGCGCGGCGGTACCGGCATAGATCTCATAATCTGTCACTTCTTCAAGATTGCCGATGTACTGCCCCATCTCCTGCAGCACGCGGCTGGTCTGTTCGAGACTGCTGCCTTCGGGCATATCCAGCACTACCTGAAACTCTCCCTTATTGTCCGACGGCAGCATTTTTAACACCACCGCCTGCACAGCAACAAGTGATATCGCTGCCGTGATCAACAACAAGATCGTACCGAGCAAAAACCAGCGGTTGCGGTTGCCCTTTGCACCACCGAGAAAAGGTGTCATCACACGGGTAAATAACCTGTTCATCTTGTTTTCTTGCTGCGAATGATCTTCATCTGCGCCATGAGGCTGACCGGCATGCTGGCTGGAGCGACGCAACATGATATTTGTCAGCCAGGGCGTGAACACGAAAGCAACGACCAATGATGCCAGCATGCCCATACTGGCATTGATAGGTATAGGGCTCATGTAAGGCCCCATCAGACCGGAAACAAATGCCATCGGCAGCAGTGCCGCGATCACGGTAAATGTTGCCAGTATCGTCGGCCCGCCTACTTCATCGACGGCGACCGGAATCAGATCGATTAATTTCTGTTTACCTA
>JADFWE010000428.1 GCA_015222915.1 Pseudomonadota bacterium
GTCTCTATGTAACCGTTTCTTACCTGAAAGCTGTCATTGATCTTTTCTGCTTCGGTATCGATGTCGGCATAGATGATGGCTTCACGGAAATGCTGCAGCAGCATCTCGTTCAGGCGTTCCAGCTCCATCACGGTGCGGTAATACTGCTGCATGAACTGCTCGATGGATTCATTGCGAGGATTTTCTCTGTCGTCCTCGAAGCCAAACTCATGCGCCAGGTCGCGCTGGTAATCGAACAACAGGCGATCTTCACGGCGACCGGCGAGATAGTGCAGGCTGCAGCGGATGCGCCATAACAGGTGCTGACCGGTGAGCAGGGTGTTGAGTTCGTCTTCCAGCAGAAAACCTTCTTTCACCAGGTCGGACAGGCCCATATTGTTCGAACCATGGGCATTGAAGTGGCGTTTTGCCACCCAGCCAATCATCTGGATATCACGCAGACCGCCGTGGCTCTCTTTGATATTGGGTTCGAGGTTGTAGGCGGTATCGTTGAACTTGCCGTTGCGTTGAATCTGCTCGTCCAGTTTCGCCTGAAAAAATGATTTGGAGTCCCAGATATTCGGTGCGCTGGTCTTCTGCTTCATCTCATCGAACAGGCTCTGACTGCCCGCCAGCAGCCGCGCTTCCATGATGTTGGTGGCGACCGTTATGTCTTTGGTCGACTCATCGATGCATTCCGCAACGGTGCGTACGCTATGACCGATTTCCAGCTTGATGTCCCACAGCAGCATGAGGAATTGTTCGAGCACGGCTTTGGTCTTATCGCTTTCCTCATCTCTCAACAGCAACATCAGGTCGATGTCGGATTTGGGGTGCAGTTCACCACGTCCGTAACCGCCGACCGCGATGAGTGCGATCTCCTGATCGATATCGGCGAACAATACCTGGTAGATAGTATCGATCAGCTGGTCGATGAGATAGGAGCGGCCAAAGACGATATTGTTAACATCGCTGCCGCTCTGATACAGCGCCTTCAGACCGTCATCGATTTTGATGACGGCATCTTTCAGCGGTTTGATCAGTTCATGTGGCTGTCCGGCAGTGCATTGTTTCAGCTGTATTCGCAGTGCCTCGAAATTGAGCAGTGGTTTGACTGCCTGCACGGCATTATCTCTGGCTTTTTGTTTCATTTTTATTTTTTGTGTGTTGCTGTATCTTGGCTGTTGTATGGCAGTGTGGGTTCAGCGTGTTTGCTAGCCTGACGTTTTTTCTCGCAGAGGCGCTAAGGCGCAAAGAAAAACAATAGCTTTTTTGCCTTCATTGCGCCTTAGCGCCTCTGCGCGAGATTAATTATGACGTGCTGAAAAGCACTATCCTGATTAAAGCTCATCACCTTCACACTGCGTCAGTACTTCATGGCCGCTGTCGGTGACCAGGATGGTGTGTTCCCACTGCGCGGAAGGGCTGTGGTCTTTGGTGACCACGGTCCAGTTATCATTCAACAGTTTCACCTGACGTTTGCCGGCATTGATCATCGGCTCGATGGTAAAGATCATGCCCGGCTCCAGTGGTACCCCGGTTCCGGCCTTGCCGTAATGCAGTACCTGCGGTTCTTCATGGAAACCTTTGCCGATACCGTGGCCGCAGTATTCACGGACTACCGAGCAGTGGTTTGATTCAGCATATTTCTGTATGGCATGGCCGATATCACCCAGGTGCGCGCCGGGTTTGACCAGCTCTATGCCGCGTCTTAAACATTCGTGCGAGATCTCGCTGACTCTCTTTGCGCGCACCGGCGGTTCACCTATATAGAACATCTTACTGGTATCGCCGTGATAGTCATCCTTGATGACGGTAATGTCGATATTGATAATGTCGCCTTTTTTCAGCTTTTTTTCGCTGGGGATGCCGTGGCATATCTGGTGGTTCACCGAAGTGCAGATCGATTTTGGAAAGCCGTGATAATTCAGTGGCGCAGGAATGGCCTGTTGCACATCGACGATATAATCGTGGCAGATCTTGTCCAGCTCGTTGGTGGTGATACCGGCTTTTACGTGCGGGCGTATCATCTGCAGCACCTCACCGGCCAGTCTGCCGGCGACACGCATTTTTTCGATTTCCTGGGAATTTTTTATTAATATGCTCATTCTGTAATTATCATTAAAATCAATCGATTAGCTGAATATCGCGGATAAGCAGCTGTGAAATTTTGTTGTGTATTGTATCTGGTTATGGTATAAAGCGCCCGCGCTAGCAAAAGCTTAGCGAAAACGAGCGATATAGTCGCCGGCTTCTGATTGAACTTTGGTTGAAAATCTACATGAAACTTTGCTTTCAGGGCAGATTTTTAATGCGGTTTTCGAGGATGCCGACACCAACTATATCTTATTTAAATACGCACATATACCGACACGTGTAATCGGGTGCTGATTTAAACAGAAAAACCGTTAATAATTACATTAATTGTTGCTGTAGAAATCAGTTTTTACATGGGGTATATGGAGGCTTAACCCTAAACTGGAGTATATCTATGTCTAACGTATCTATGCGTCTGATGCTTGAAGCAGGCGTGCATTTTGGTCACCAAACCCGTTTCTGGAACCCACA
>JADFWE010000081.1 GCA_015222915.1 Pseudomonadota bacterium
CAGTGGCTATGCAGTCCCTGCTGTTTGGTGTTTTTTACGAACGACGAATAACGAAAGACGAATAACTTCTCCTTTGTGTCAGTAGCTAACGGTCAAGCCCAGGCTTTGCTCAATACTCTACCGACTGCCAACTTTTTCTAATCACAAACCATCAGGTCCAGCAGCTCCTCAAGCGCCTGCCTGATCGACTGTTTACGTACGGCTTCTCTGTCCCCGGCAAAATGGAAGGGATTGGCTATCACGGTTTTATCGCGCTTGCCCCAGCTCAGCCAGACCAGTCCGACCGGTTTATCTTCACTGCCGCCGCCCGGCCCGGCGATGCCGCTGACGCTGACCACGATATCGGCGTCGGTGTGAGCGAACAGACCATCTGACATCTCCAGCACGGTCTCGCCACTGACTGCACCGAATTCAGCCAGCGTATCTGCCCGCACATCCAGCAGACTCTGCTTGGACTCATTGCTGTAACAGACCACAGAACCGGTAAACCAGGCAGAGCTGCCGGGTATGTCGGTGATGATCTTGGCTATCCAGCCGCCGGTGCAGGATTCGGCTGAGGCCAGCTTCACCTTATTTGCCACCAGGCACTGCCCCAGCTGCTCGGCAAGGTCTCTTAATTCCTGTTCCGTTATATCCTGTTCGGGCGGCCCGGGTTTGTGCTGCCTGGATTCGGGCTGCTTGTGTTCCGACTGACTCATCAAACTCTCGACCAATAATTCTACTAATAAATGTTACCGTACTATATAGGAGAGCATGTCATCGCACCAGATAATCTTGTAGACTTAAGCGCTATGACGACCGCGACTGCCAACAGTAAAAAAACCAAAGAACCCGCTTCCCATACCCCCATGATGCAGCAATATCTTCGCATCAAGGCCGAGCACCCGAACACCCTCCTGTTCTACCGTATGGGCGACTTCTACGAGCTGTTTTTCGACGATGCTAAAAAGGCAGCGAAGATACTCGATATCACCTTAACCGCGCGCGGTCAGTCTGCGGGTAAACCGATTCCGATGGCGGGCATCCCCTACCATGCGGCTGATAACTACCTGTCACGGCTGATAAAACGCGGTGAGTCTGTGGCTATCTGTGAGCAGACCAGTAAACCCGGCGAGAACAAAGGCCCGGTCAACCGCGAAGTGATGCGCATCGTCACCCCCGGCACGGTGACCGAAGAAGCGTTGCTCGATGAACGAAAAGACAACCTGTTGCTATGTATCCACCAGCACAAAGAGACCTTTGGACTGGCGGCGCTCAATATCACCTCCGGGCGCTTTAACGTACTCGAGACCAGAGATAAGTCACAGCTATACGCAGAGATGGAACGCCTGCAGCCGGTGGAGATCCTGCTGGCCGAAGATGACCTGTTATTCGATGAATTCAGCAGCTCACTGAACAGTCATATCAGCCTGCGCCAGCAGCCGCCATGGTGGTTTGATTTTGACAGCGCTAACCGTCTGCTCAATGATCAGTTCGGTACCCGTGACCTCAGCGGCTTTGGCTGTGATGATATGGATACCGCTATCAAAGCGGCCGGCTGCCTGCTGCAATACACACAGGACACACAGCGCGCCGCACTGCCGCACATCTCCGGCCTGCATGTCGAGAACACCGACGATGTCATCGTACTGGATTCAGCCAGCCGGCGTAATCTCGAAATAGAGAACAACCTGTCCGGCGGCACTGAAAACACCCTGGCGTCGGTCATCGACCGCACCACCACCAGCATGGGCAGCCGCTGCCTGCGTCGCTGGCTTCACTCGCCACTGCGTAACCATGAGCTGCTGACACAGCGCCACCAGGCCATCGGTGAACTGTTAAATATCCAGCTGACCTCTGACCTGCAGTTCTGCCTGAACAATATCGGTGATATCGAACGCATAATGAGCCGGCTGGCCCTGCGCTCGGCACGGCCGCGCGACCTGGAAACCCTGAAAAATTCTCTGGCGGTCCTGCCTGAATTACAGGGCCTGCTGCAGCAGTGCCATGCCCCTTTTTTACAGGGTCTGACCGGCAGTATAGGCACTCACCCGCAGACCGTAGAACTGCTGAGTGCTGCCATCTGCGAGAACCCGCCGGTACTGACCCGCGACGGCGGGTTCATCGCCGAAGGCTATAACAAAGAGCTGGATGAACTGCGCGGTCTGAGCAAGAACGCCAGCGATTTTCTGGAACAGCTGGAAATCCGCGAACGCGAACAGACAGGCATCAAAACACTTAAGGTCAACTATAACCGGGTACACGGTTTTTACATCGAGATCAGCCGCCTGCAATCCGACAGCGTGCCGGCGCACTACATCCGCAAGCAGACCCTGAAGACCAGTGAACGTTATATCACCGAGGAGCTAAAACAGCACGAAGACAAGGTCTTAAGCGCGAAAGAGCGCTCGCTTGCACTGGAGAAATCGATCTATGACGATCTGCTGCAGACTCTGCAACAGTTCCTGCAGCCATTAAAGCAATGTGCCGACGGTATCGCTCAGCTGGACAGCATCTGCTGCCTGAGCGAACGCGCGCAGTCGCTGGATTACCGCTGCCCGGAACTGACAGAAAAGCCCGGCATCCACATTAAACAGGGGCGTCACGCTGTGGTCGAACGCGTCTGCGAGCTGACATCGAACACCCGTTTCGTGCCCAATGATACCCTGCTCAGCGACAGCAAGCGTATGAGCATTATCACCGGCCCCAACATGGGTGGTAAATCGACCTATATGCGGCAGAATGCGCTTATCGTGCTGCTCGCCCACATCGGCAGTTATGTACCGGCAGAGAGCGCAGTCATCGGACCGATCGACCGCATCTACACCCGCATCGGCGCTTCCGATGATCTTGCCAGCGGGCGTTCAACCTTTATGGTGGAGATGACCGAAGCAGCCAACATCCTGAACAACGCTACCGAGAACAGCCTGGTGCTGATGGATGAGATCGGCCGCGGCACCAGCACCTTCGATGGTCTGTCACTGGCCTGGGCCTGCGCCTACCACCTGAGCACGATCAATAAATCCTATACCCTGTTCGCCACGCATTATTTTGAGATCACCGCGCTGCCCGATGAGATACGCGGTATCAAGAATATCCACATCGATGCCATCGAACACGGTGAAAAGATCGTCTTCCTGCACAGCGTCAAACCCGGCCCGGCGAACCAGAGCTACGGTTTACAGGTCGCCCAGTTAGCAGGTGTTCCCGCAAAAGCGATCAAACTGGCCAAGCACAAACTGACCGAGCTGGAGAACCAGAGCATCAACAATCATCATGATTCAGGGCAGTTCGAGATGTTCAGCGACCGCCCGCACCCGGTCATCGAAAAACTGCAAGATTTAAATGTTGACGATTTAAGCCCGAGAGACGCACTGGATTTACTCTATGAGTATAAAAACGATGCAAAGAATTAAGCAAGCTCTGATCGATTCGTGAATCGATCAGAGCTTGCTTAGAAATCACCAGTAATTAACGACATAATGGAACCCGTCTATGTTCATCTTTCCAATAACAGGCAGGAATGGTAGTGTAACGCAATGAAGTTTCATACCATCGGCATCATCACCAAACCCCAGGCAGAACCCGTAAGGCAAACACTGCAGTCATTGTTTGCCTTTCTGAAAACCAAGAGCTGTGAGGTGATCCTGGATGAACGTATCAGCGACACTATTAACAGCTGCAACTTTAAAAAAGCCAGCCGCGAAGACATTGGTAAACAATGTGACCTGGTAATCGTTGTGGGCGGTGACGGTACCATATTATCGGCAGTACGCTCACTGGCAACAGCCGATGTACCCCTGCTGGGCATCAATGTCGGTCGCCTTGGTTTTCTTGCTGATATTTCTCCGAACGAACTCGAAACGTCACTGGAAGAGATACTCGACGGTTCCTATCGCGAAGAACAACGCTTCTTGCTGGAGATGCAGGTATTGCGTGATAACAAGCTTATCTTTGAAGCCGATGCGTTTAATGATGTGGTGGTTCACATTCGTGATGTCGCCCGCATGATTGAATTTGAAACTCGCATCAATGGCGAGTTTGTAAACTACCAGCGTGCGGATGGTATCATCGTGTCAACACCGACCGGGTCAACGGCTTATGCACTATCGGCCGGCGGACCAATTTTACACGCGACCCTGGACGCGATTACACTGGTACCGATTTCTCCACACACATTGAGTAATCGACCACTGGTGGTCAATGGTGATTCACAAATTTTAATTTTGATCTGTAACACTAAAGAAGGCATTGCACAGGCGACCTGTGATGGCCATTTATCAACCGATGTGCATGTTGGCGATCACATCAAAGTCAGACGCAAGCCAGGAAAAATCACCCTGTTGCATCCGAGTGGCCATAATTATTTTGAAATATTGCGCGCCAAGTTACACTGGAGTGAACATAACTGATCAAGCACATGTATTCCATGCACTTGTTTAGTACGAACAACCTGCTTTCAGAGCAATCAAATTAGATAACAACCCCGTTTTTTCATGCTAAAACATCTATACATCAGAAACTTCGCCATCATCGATGAGCTCGACCTTGAGCTTAACGCTGGTATGACAGCACTCACTGGTGAGACCGGCGCTGGTAAGTCGATACTGCTGGGCGCACTCAACCTCGTGCTCGGTGACCGCGCAGATAATGACAGCATCAAACAGGATCGTGATTTTGCCGAGATCGTTGCCGAGTTCGATATCGATCAACTCGAAGAGGTCAGCAGCTGGCTGGTCGCACAGGAACTGAACACCGACGATGAATGCATCCTGCGCCGGCGTATAGCAAAGGACGGTCGCTCACGTGCCTATGTCAACGGCACACCGGTTAACCTGCAGATCATCCGCGAACTGGCCGAGATGCTGATCGATATCCATGGTCAGCACGAGCACCAATCGATAATGAAAAGCAGCGTTCAGCGGCAACTACTGGACGACTATGCAAACCATAGACCACTGCTGGAAGCAGTCAGCAACCTCTATGTAGAACTGAAACTGGTCGAAGATCAGCTGCAGCGTCTGCAACAGAGCAGTGACGAACAGAATGACCGGCTCGATCTACTGCGTTTTCAGACCCGGGAACTGGACGCGCTGGCGCTCGAGGAAAATGAATACCAGGCACTGGATGTCCAGCATAAACGCATGGCCAATGCAGAGAAGATCAACAGCAGCGTAGCACAGGCCATCCATCTCTTGAGCGAAGATGAAAACAGCAACACTCAATCTTCGCTGTCTCAGATCATCAATTCGCTTGCCGATATAACCGACATCGATGAGAGCCTGTTACCTGTTTCAGAACTGTTGCAGGAAGCCCTGATCCAGATCGATGAGAGCGTTTCTCTGCTGCAGAACTACCGCGACAATATCGATATCGATCCAGCACAGCTGGCTAAAATTGAACAGCGCATCCAGGACATCCTCGATCTCGCTCGCAAGCACCGTGTCGAAGCCGAAGAACTGTTAAGCCTGCACCTGTCACTGCAGAAAGAGCTGGATGATATCGATCACGTCGATGAGCGCCTCGTCGAATTAAGCGAAGAACAGAAACAGCTGGAAGAAAAGTACCTTAAAGCCTGCAGCAAGCTATCACTGAGCCGCAACAAGGCCATCAGCAAACTGAATAAAAACATCACTCAGTCGATGCAGACTCTCGGCATGACCGGCGGAAAATTCGAGATCACCATCGAGACACAGGCCGACAAGCGCTCTGCCAGCGGCACTGACCAGATAGAATTCACCGTTACCGCAAACGCCGGACAATCTTGTAAACCGCTGGCGCGTGTTGCCTCCGGCGGTGAGCTGGCTCGCATCAGCCTGGCCATCCAGATGATCATCGCCAACAATTCGAAGATACCGTCACTCATCTTCGACGAGGTAGACAGCGGTGTCGGCGGCGGAATCGCAGAAATCGTCGGCCAGCACCTGCGTGTTCTAGGTTCGGCCAGCAAGGCCAAAGCTAATCAGGTCATCTGTATCACCCATCTGCCACAGGTCGCTGCGCAGGCGCACCATCACCTGCGTGTTGAAAAACAGAGTGACGGTAAACAGACCCGAAGCCAGGTCGTGACATTAAACGATGAACAGCGCCAGCAGGAGATCGCGCGTATGCTGAGCGGCGTCGAGATCACCGAACAGTCACTGGCACACGCAGGTGAGATGATAGAACGCGCAAAGGAAATTTAGGGTTCCATTGTAGG
>JADFWE010000082.1 GCA_015222915.1 Pseudomonadota bacterium
GCGGCTTAGCGAGAGAAAGAGTTTTTTTATGACTTTTAGTCATTGCTGCAACCTATGGACTTTAGTCCATAGTTGTTGAGTTATCATTTCAACACACGTGTATGTTTCGATAAGTATGACAACTTTTTTAGCTACAGACATGTTCAGCAGCTAGAGCCTTGCACTAAAGTGTATGGTTTTGACTAGCGATTTTGGACAATAAAAAAGCCCTGAACGTTGTTCAGGGCTTTGAGACTATATACATAGTCATTTAGATGGTGGGCCGTGAGCGATTTGAACGCTCGACCATCGGATTAAAAGTCCGGTGCTCTACCAACTGAGCTAACGGCCCGATATTCCTGTCTTTTCAGGCTTTTCTTTCTTTTCAGGTTTTTTTAAAGGCCTGAACCTAATTACTCATACGGATGCTCGAAACCCGGATCCATGAAAAACAATGTAATTAGAAGGCGCGAATCATACAGGGTGTTACGTTGAAAAACAATGCAAAATAGCTAAAAATAACGTGTTGGATCGCTAATTCCTGCATCTTCGAAACCTTTTTTACGCAAACGGCAGGAGTCGCAGATACCACAGGCTTCACCAGCATCATTCGCCTGATAACAGGACACCGTCAGTGAATAATCTACACCGGCTTCCATGCCAAGCTTGATAATATCTGACTTGCTCTTGTCGATCAGAGGCGTATGCAGACGCAACCTGTGTCCCTCCACCCCGGCTTTGGTCGCCAGGTTAGCCATCTGCTCGAAAGCCGCAATAAACTCGGGACGGCAGTCAGGATATCCCGAATAATCGACAGCATTCACACCGATAAAGATATCCTGCGACGAATGCACTTCTGCCACTGCCAGTGCATGCGACAGGAACAGCGTGTTTCTGGCTGGAACGTAGGTTACAGGTATGCCTTCAGCTGCCTGCTCTGAAAACTGTTCTGGAATGGCGATATCAGTATCCGTTAATGCCGAACCCGCCATCACGCCTTTATCAATAGTGATGACCTGGTGCTGTTTCGCATATAATGCCGATAGTTTTGCTGCAGCATTGATCTCAGACATGCTGCGCTGGGCATAGTCAAAACTCAGCGTAAGGCAGTCATAGTCCTGACTGGCCACGGCCAACACTGTTGCTGAGTCCAGGCCGCCGGATAACAGTACGATAGCTTTAGGGCGGCTCTGAAAAGATTTTTTTGCATTCATAGATATTTAAACCGGGTTGCGCACCCATTTTAAGCAGATACCCCGAGCTATAGTGGATAGCCAGGTTTCAGACAACTAAACGCCCTGGCGGTCGCCCCAGAGATATTTATGCAGCTGTATCTGGAAGCGCACATCGAGCCGATCTTTCAAAATCCAGCCAGCCAGATCTTTTGCATCCAGCTGGTTCTGAACCGGGGAAAACAGGATCTCGCAGCGATTGCTCAGTCGATGCTGAGCGATAAATGCCTTGCTCCAACGGTAATCATCTTCGTCACTGATAACAAATTTAAGCTGATCTTTTTCCGTTAAAAACGAGAAGTTATCGACCTTGTTTTTACTTTCTTCCCCGGAAGCGGGGGTCTTCACATCGATGACCTTTACCACTCGATCATCGACTGCTGCGACAGAAATGGCACCGCTGGTTTCGAGAGAGACCTCATAACCGAGGTCACAGAGCTGCTCGAGTAACGGTATACAATTTCTCTGCGCCAGGGGTTCACCACCGGTCACGGTAACGTATCTCGTACCGTACTGCCCCACCTGATCAATGATGGCGCTCAGAGACAGCCATTCACCGCCGGTAAACGCATATTCAGTATCACAATAGACACACCGTAACGGGCACCCGGTCAGTCTGATGAACACGGTCGGCAGACCGGAATTCCTGGCCTCGCCCTGTAGCGAATAGAAGATCTCGGTAATTTTCAGGCGATTTTTCTGTCCTGCAATATCTGGAACTTCAGGCGTATCTGGCATGAAATCAGCAGGGCCTAATGCCCTTCACGTTTGATGCGCTGCAGCCGCTCACTGGCTTTTTTGGCGACGGTGCTATCAGGATACAGGGTGATCACTTTCTGCAGCGCGTCTTTGGCTGCCGGCCAGTTTTTCAGCTCGAAGTAGACATAACCTATCTTCAGGTGTGCACCTGAGTTCTTAGAACTCTCAGGATATTGTGCGATCAGCTGTTGGAACGAGACCAGTGCTTTTTTATAGTCACGCGAAACATAATTCGCCTCACCCAGCCAGTACTGAGCGTTGTCAGCATATTTACTGTTAGGGTAATTAACCTTGAATGTTTCAAATGCTTTTATCGACTGTTCGTACTGCCCCTCTTTCAGCAGTGCGAATGCTTTCTGGTAGGCGTCCTGACCGTCAATGTCACCGGCAACAACTGCCGGTATGGCCACAGCGGCGCCTGCAGCCGAATTAGGCGGCGGGATTGGAGAGGAACCACGGGCAGCGTTGTTGCCGCCTGCCTCGGCATTATTTATCCGTCGATCCATATCGATATACAGGTTGCGCTGTCGCTGTTTCATGCTTTCCAGTTCATAATCCTGCTGTTCCATCTGCTCACGCAAGGCAGAAACCTCTTCCCGTAATGACTGCACGGTCTGAGCCTGTTCACGCAATACGTCTGAATCCAGCATGCGCTCGAGGCGCTGGATACGCTGTTTGTCGCTCAGGGTATCAAGGCCGGCATCTACTGCCATACTATCAGCAGCAAAAAGCAGCGAGCTAATTACAAAACTATATTTTACTATCTGTCGTTTCATTGTCTTCGGTCACCCGTTACTTTTTCATTACTTACAAAAACAGCCTGAACTAAACCCCATTGCACTTACATCAGCATCACTCATAAACGATTTCGACGCGTCGGTTCAAACTCATGGATTCTTCATCGTGGCCAAATTCCATCGGTTTTTCTTCACCATAACTGATGATCGAAATCTGTCCATTGGTCGCACCTTCATATAACAGCACCTGCTTGACTGCCAACGCACGACGCTCACCCAGTGCAACATTGTACTCACGCGTACCCAGCTCATCGGCATGCCCTTCCAGGCGAACTCTAGCGCCGGTATTTAACGAGAGATATTTACCGTGATGCTTAACCAGTTCGATATAATCGTCACTAACGCTGTCATTGTCAAAAGCGAAGTAGACGACTTTCTCAGACAGGACATTATCCGGGTCATCTATCGCACCGGCTGCATAAGAAACAACTTTGCCACCTTCCAGTGCAGTACCGCCGCCGACACCATCACCACCGATGCCACCGGCAGTTGCACCACCGTCAGATGTCGCAGCTGGATCGCCGTCGATAGTATCTGAATCGGGTTTTATCTTGTCACCACAGGCTGTTATAAACAGTGCTAACGATATTAATAAAATTATTTTTTTCATTGAGTTATCCTCATCATTACGATCTAAAAAATCACATCCGGGTTCTTTTGCCATCTCACTCTATGGCGTTTATTCTTTTGTATCATTTAATTTCATCGGGCACATGAGTGCTATTCATCAGCGCCTTACGGCCGCCCATGACGGTTCACGCACTTCGCCATCACTGAAAGCCAGCCGTTGTTTCTGACGCCCGTCGACCGAAACAGCCGCCAGTACCGCCTGGCGTTTTTCCTGCGTAGCGAACAGTATCATACTGTTATTCGGTGCAAATTCGGGAGATTCATCCAACGGGCCATCGGTTAAAATCCTTGACGATTTTGTCGCCAGCTCTAGCACCGCGATACGATACGTGCTGCCTTCACCATGTACGTATGCCACCAGCTTGCCGTCGGCAGAAACACTGGCACTGGCATTATACCGCCCTTCATAGGTCAGACGTTCAGCTTTGGCCCCGGGAACAGCCGCCTGTTTATACAGCTGTGGTTTTCCGGTACGGCTGGAGGTATAGATGATCGATTTGCCATCGAGCCATACCGCCTCAGTGTCGATAGACCAGTGATTCGTAATGCGTTTCAGTTTGCCAGTCGCCAGCTCCATGACATAGATGTCCGGGTTACCGTCTTTTGACAGCGTCATGGCAAGCTTCTTACCGTCAGGTGACCAGGCCGGTGCGCCATTTAAGCCGGGGAATTTTGCCCGGCTGCTTCTGACACCATTTATGATGTTCTGCGTATATATCTCAGCCTGCCCGCCCTCGAATGAGACATATGCAATCTCTGAACCGTTCGGTGACCATGCAGGTGACATGATCGGCTGGTCAGATGTGAGCAGGGTCTGCGGGTTGTAACCATCGGTGTCGGACACCTGTAGACGTGAAGTCGTCACCGGTTTGCCGTTCTTCTTGCTGCGCTTGACCGTCACGTAGGCGATGCGTGTATTAAAAGCCCCCGGCAATCCCGTTATATGCGTGAACACGTGATCACTTATCTGATGGGCGATATTACGCAATGTTTTATCAGTGGCCGTAAAGTTATAACCGAGCACCTGTTTACCTTTCAGGATATCGATCAGGCGGAATTCAACATTATAGGTGCCATCGGCTTTTTTGGTGACGTTACCGATGACGATATGATCCATACCGGCAATGCGCCAGGTTTTATAATGCACATCTTTCAACTGGTGCGGCTTTGCGATCAGGTCTTTTTCAGCAAGCGGCGAAAATTTTCCGCTGCGGGCAAGATCGGAAGTAACGATGGCAGAGACATCACCATTAACCACCTTCCTGGTACCGATCCATTTGAAAGGCACCACGGCGATCGGCAACGCACCTTCAAAACCTTCCGTTATATCGATCTTCAAAACCGCCTGAGCCCAGGAACTGAAACTCAAACAGAACAATCCGATTA
>JADFWE010000083.1 GCA_015222915.1 Pseudomonadota bacterium
AACGAAGCAATCTCTCATAGATAGCACAGTCGCCTGATAGAGATTGCCGCGCTTCGCTCGCAATGACAAATATCAAAAGCTTCTCATTTGCGCCTTTTGCGTCCTTTGCGGCAAAATGTTTTTAAAGCTTTAAAGGTCTGCTTTGTGTCAACAGCAGACATCGATAGCACTGTAACGCTTATTCAACCACCAGACGATCCACCACACGGTAACCCTGTGACAGTTTCAGTCCACGACGTCCGCGCTCACCGGCATAAGCATCCAGCTCTGCGGTCTTCATGGTCTTGTATTTCTTACCGCAATGAATCACCAGTTTGCCACCCTCAGGTACGACTGAGATCGCCGCCACAAGTTCATCACCGGCCTTCAGCAGTTTTGACGGGATATTGATGATCTTGTTACCCTTGCCTCTCGCCATCTGTGGTAGCTGCGCGATCGGCGTCACCAGCATATGACCGGCCGAACTGACCACGGCGATATGGTCCGATGCCAGATCAGTGATCTTCACCGGCGGCAGAGCCAGCGACTGTTTACCGACATTGAGTACCGCCTTGCCTTTTTTCGCATTGGCCTGCATATCGCCCAGCCTGACCACGAAACCATAACCGAAGTTACTGGACACCAGGTAGAGATCATCCGGATCACCGATCATCACCGCGATGAAATGTGCACCCGGTGTCGGTGTAAAATAACTGCTAAGCGGGTCACCCTGACTACGTGCCGAAGGCAATTTGTGCGCCGATAAAGTGTAGGCACGGCCGCTGGTATCGAGGAACACCGCAAGCTGATTGCTCTTACCCTGGGCAGATGCCTGAAAACCGTCACCGGCTTTATAGTTCAGTTTTTCCGGATCGATATCATGGCCCTTGGCTGAGCGCACCCAGCCTTTATTCGATAACACCACAGTGATCGCTTCACTGGATATCAGAGCTGTCTCATCGAGTGCCTGTGCTGCGGCGCGCTCGACGATAGGCGAACGTCTGTCATCACCATAGGTTTCAGCATCGGCGATGATCTCTTTTTTGATCAGTGTCTTGAGACGGGTCGCCGAACCGAGGATCTGTTCCAGTTTTTTACGCTCGAGCTCCAGCTCTTCCTGCTCGCCGCGGATCTTCATCTCTTCGAGTTTTGCCAGATTGCGCAGTTTCAGATCAAGGATAGCTTCAGCCTGAATATCACTGATCTTGAACCTGGCCATCAACACCGGTTTCGGCTTATCGTTCTCACGGATGATGGCGATAACTTCATCGATATTCAAGAACGCGATCAGTAATGCATCCAGGATATGCAGCCGTTTATTGACCTTATCCAGACGCCACTGCAGCCTGCGGCGTACGGTGACGGTTCTGAACTTGAGCCATTCTTCCAGTAGCAGGCGCAGATTTTTCACCTGCGGTAATCCGTTGATACCGATCATGTTCATGTTGACCCTGTAGCTGCGTTCCAGATCGGTGGTAGCGAACAGATGCGCCATCAGCTCGTCGATATTCACCCTGTTAGAACGCGGCAGGATAACCAGCCGGGTCGGATTTTCATGGTCAGACTCATCACGCAGATCTTCCACCATGGGCAACTTCTTCGCATTCATCTGCGCTGCGATCTGCTCCAGGATCTTGTTGCCGGATACCTGAAACGGCAGAGCCGTAATGATCAGCGCGCCATCCTCCATCTCATAGACCGCACGCTGACGGATACCGCCGCGGCCACTGTGATAGATATCCAGTATGTCTTTCTTAGGTGTGATGATCTCCGCTTCAGTGGGGAAATCCGGCCCCTTGATGTGCTCGCATAACTCTTCGATGGTCGACTTCGGTTTTTCCAGAAGACGGATGCAGGCACTGGCCACTTCCCGCAGATTATGTGGCGGGATATCGGTGGCCATACCGACAGCGATACCGGTCCCGCCATTCAGCAGCACATTGGGTAATCTCGCTGGCAGTGCTTCCGGCTCATCCATGGTGCCGTCAAAGTTCGGTTTCCAGTCAACCGTACCCTGCCCCAGCTCACTCAGTAACACCTCAGAATACTTGCCGAGGCGCGATTCGGTATAACGCATGGCAGCAAACGATTTTGGATCATCCGGCGATCCCCAGTTACCCTGGCCATCGACCAGTGGATAACGATAAGAGAAAGGCTGCGCCATCAGCACCATGGCTTCGTAACAGGCACTGTCACCGTGTGGATGATATTTACCAAGAACATCACCGACCGTACGTGCCGATTTTTTATGCTTCGAAGATGCACTCAGCCCAAGCTCGGACATGGCATAGACGATACGCCGCTGTACCGGTTTTAGACCGTCGCCGATAAACGGCAATGCACGGTCGAGGATGACGTACATGGAATAATCGAGATACGCTCTTTCTGTGAATTCGGAGAGCGGGATTTTTTCGATAGCTTCGAATTCTAGTTTGGACTGTGAGCTCATATTTACTTTCGCTTAAATGAAAAATTAGAAACGAAAAATTAGAAATGAAAATCAAAAAACAACACCGACATATAAATACGGTTTTGCTTTATATTTTTCACTTTTCACTTTTCATTGCTGAGGTTTAACGAAGTTATACCTCAGCGAGTGCGCCTTTCGATTCCAGCCATGCCTTACGGTCGGCAGCGCGTTTTTTCGCCAGCAGCATGTCCAGCATGCTGCTGCTTGC
>JADFWE010000429.1 GCA_015222915.1 Pseudomonadota bacterium
ACCTGATGTGTGTGCCCGATGATCAGTACGTCGGCATCAAAATCCTGTAGCGTGTGCGACCAGTACGCTAACCGCTCAGGTATGATGCTGCCCGTCTTATCCAGTAATTTTATACCGCCATGTATATGACTGTTCGGGTGTCCGTCGGGAGGCTTGGCATGGACCATGTACAGGCGTTTGCCTGCTATGGTTTCTTCAAAAGTCGCTGGCAAAGCACTGAGAAAGGTTACAGCTCTCGAATCATCCGGGTTTTTATCGAGGTGTTGCAGGTCATGATTTCCCATCACTGTCAGACAGTTGTTGTCGATCAATAGATCAATCGTCTCATCGAGCTGATCCATGTAACCAGCGATATCGCCGGCACATAAGATACGATCAACGCCCTCTCTTTCGAAGATAGCCATCGCTTCCGCAACGGGTTGCGCTGAGGCGTGTACATCGCTGATAAGACCGATTAAAGCCATGCCCTGAAACCTTTAAGTTCAAAAAAAGATGATCTACTGCTCGGGAATATACTCGGTCTGAGTGCCGACATGTGATTGATCATCATACACTTTGTATTCATATGTACCGATGCGGATCAGGTCGCCATGCCTCAGCGATTTTTTCTCTATCGCCTGGCCGTTCACGTAGGTGCCATTGGTACTGCCCAGATCTTTTATCGTGATATCGAGCTGTTCAGGCAAAAATTCACTGGCTGCCAGCGTTAAAATTGCATGTTTGCCACTGACCACGCCATCGTCCAGCTGCAGGTCGTTATCGTGGTTGCGGCCGATGCTGAACGCACCTTCATCCATATCGATCTCAGAAACGATGGCGCCATGAACGATGTGTTTAAGTTTTATCAAAATATACTCCGGAATCAATCTATTTTTAGAGGTGCCCTTAACTTTTATGAGGTTTCAAATCATGGTTCTCTTCCGTTAACAATAGTCCAAATAATTCAAAATAAGCATAATTTTCCTGGTAATGAATCAGCATTTATATTTTTGACAAACGGTTCGATTTTCTTGACAAATATCACATATTTTCGAAGAAGTCGGGGGTACACTTATGTTGTCAGGAAGTAAAGCTGGCGTTAAATGTGAAGAAAAACGGAGGATGTATGGATAAAAAGAAAACAGAGGAAGATGATACAAGAAAGCTGGCGTTCGCGGTTGTTTACATGTCGATTGTTGTGATTGCTTTGTTCGGCCTCGGGCCGCTGGTATAAATGGTGACGGTTTGATTTTTCAGGCTCGTCATCGTCTGAGTGACTAGTACGGCGACCACTTTGGTCGCCGTATTTATTTCAGCAGAATCTTGTTTACGGTCTTGATATTCAGCCGACCACCCTAATATTTAAACATATTAGTAATAAATCTTTCAGGTGATCAAGGTGAAGCAGGTTCGTCAACCCGCAGTTGCCGGAGCTTTTTATCCGGCGCAAAAACAAATATTGGCAGATGATGTAAATGTCCTGTTGTCGTCAGGTCTGTCCCTGGTGCAGCGATTATCGACGCCGGTTTTTCCAAAAGCGATCATCGTGCCGCATGCCGGTTATATCTACTCAGGATTGACCGCAGCGACTGCTTACGCATCTCTGCAAGCGGTGCGAGACACTATCAAACGTGTGGTGTTACTCGGCCCGGTTCATCGTGTTCCGGTGTCTGGACTTGCCCTTCCCGGCACTGATATTTTTGCCACGCCTCTGGGCGAGATCGAGATCGATCAGCAAGCTGTCGATCTGATCCGTAACATGCCGCAGGTAGTCGAGAGTGCTGCAGCCCATGCTCAGGAGCATTCGCTGGAAGTACAGCTGCCCTTCCTGCAGACCGTGCTCAACGATTTCAAACTGGTACCGCTGGCTGTCGGTAATGCGACGCCGCAGCAGGTTGCCGAGGTGCTCGATGTTTTATGGGGTGGCCCTGAGACATTGATCGTCATCAGTTCCGACCTCTCACACTTCCTTTCCTATCGAGATGCTCAGCAGGTCGATGCTGGAACCGTGCACGAGATCCTGAATCTGGATGCATCTTTAAACCATCAGCAGGCCTGTGGCGGCACTCCCGTCAACGGATTATTGATCGCTGCAAAACAACATCATCTGCAGCCGCAGCTTCTTGATATACGAAACTCTGGCGATACAGCGGGTGATAAAGGGCGTGTTGTCGGTTACGCCGCTATCGCTTTCAGTAATGCTGCAGAGGCGAAACAGGCAGGAACGGAATATTACGATGACTGAACTTAAAACCACTGCTGAAAAAGGCCGGATATTGCTGCAGATAGCACGTAGTGCTATCGCCGGTGCGTTAGGTATACAGGACGATACGAAAGCTATGGTGATAGAAGAAGATACGCCGTGGTTACAGGAAAAAGGCGCATGTTTCGTCACCCTGACCCAGCAGGGACAGCTACGTGGCTGTATCGGCACACTGGAAGCGCATCGTTCACTGCTGCAAGATGTAAGATCGAATGCTGTTGCTGCCGCTTTCAAAGATACCCGCTTCACACCTTTATCAGCAGATGAGTTCAGCCGTACCCGGGTGGAAGTTTCACTGTTATCATCCACGCAGAGCATCGAGTTTAGCAGCGAGCAGCAGGCGTTGGAGCAGCTGAGGCCGGGTATCGATGGCGTCATCTTCGAATACGGCTACCATCGCAGTACCTTCCTGCCACAGGTGTGGGATCAGCTGCCGGATAGCACAGAATTTATGGCTCACCTGAAGCAGAAAGCCGGTCTGCCGGCTAATTTCTGGGACGATGAGGTCAAACTCTCCCGTTATACGGTAGATAAGTGGAAGGAGCAGACCATCGGGTGAGGATCTATAGATGAGCAGCAACCATCCGGGCCGGTATTGGCATCTTCTCGATGACGGACGCATACAGTGCGACCTGTGTCCACGCGACTGCAAGCTTAAAGAAGGCCAGCGCGGTGCGTGTTTCGTGCGTATGCGGGAGAATGACCAGATCGTACTCACCACCTATGGCCGGTCTTCGGGTTTCTGTATCGATCCGATAGAGAAAAAACCGCTCAATCATTTTTATCCGGGCAGCAGCGTATTGTCTTTCGGAACCGCTGGCTGCAACCTGGCCTGTAAGTTCTGCCAGAACTGGGATATCAGTAAATCGAGAGACATGGATCGGCTGATGGACCAGGCCTCACCAGAAAATATTGCCCTGACGGCAAAACATCATGGCTGTAAGAGTGTCGCCTTTACCTATAATGATCCTGTCATCTTTGCTGAATACGCCATGGATACAGCTGATGCCTGCCATGAACACGATATCAAGACCGTGGCGGTAACCGCCGGATATATCCACGGTCAGGCACGCCCCGACTTTTTCTCCAAAATAGACGCGGCCAATATCGATCTCAAAGCGTTTACCGATGAATTCTATTACAAGCTTACCGGTTCTCACCTGCAGCCGGTGCTGGATACGCTGGTCTATCTGAAAAATGAGACCGATGTCTGGTTCGAGATAACCACCCTGCTCATCCCCGGAGAAAATGATTCGACGGAAGAGATCACCGCGATGTGCAAGTGGATAAAAAAAGAACTGGGGTCCGACGTCCCGCTGCATTTCTCAGCATTTCACCCCGACCATAAGATGCCCGACATCCCGGCAACGCCGGAATCGACACTGGTGCGTGCCAGGGACATCGCCAGGCAGCAGGGATTGCATTATGTCTACACCGGCAACGTGCACAATAAAGACGGTGACACCACCTTCTGCCCGGAATGTAACACTGCCGTGATCGAACGGGACTGGTACCAGATAAATCAGTACCGCCTGACGGAAGATGGCTGCTGCCCGGATTGTGGCACGAAGATCGCCGGTCGCTTCGATAAAACCGCTGGCAGTTTCGGACGAAATAGAATACCTGTTGTCATCAATAGAAGTTAAACAACCTCTTAAAAAGAAGCGATTCACCACAGAGGCACAGAGATCACAGAGGTTTTGTTGTTAACCGCGCCTGCGGCGCGTTTAACAATTAGAAGCATTTTCCTCTGTGCCTCTGTGGTGAATCGCTGTTAAAGTTTTTTTACGTCCACATCCAATACATTGGAATCGAAATCAATTTACATAAGGATACCGGTGTCGAATCAACACTGGCAACAGATCTTCAGATTCTAGTTTTCAGATTGTTGTAACTAACTCTTGACAAAATTAGACGCCTGCATTACTTTACTGGTTCTCTGTTAGACGATTGTCTAAGTCTGTAAAAACGATGAATGAAGGAGCGTTACTATAATGAGTACGAATGATCTGTTTTCTCCCGTCGAACTCGGGAACCTGACATTGAAAAACCGCATGGTAATGGCACCTATGACCA
>JADFWE010000084.1 GCA_015222915.1 Pseudomonadota bacterium
ACACAGGTTTCATCAGCGCGTTCACGCATCACTGAGGCAGAGTCCGGTCTGCGCGCGATCAATGCCAAGTTGCGTGATACTAAAGCGATCGCGCCTTTTGACGGCATCATCATGCAAAAAATGGTTGAGATAGGCGATACAGTACAGCCGGGCCAGCCATTAATTGTCTATTCATATTCAAAATATTTACGCATCAAGGTCGAAGTGCCCGCACGTTTGATGCCGGGCCTGAGCAAAGGCATGGTTGTTCCAGCCAGGCTGGATGTCGGCAATACACAGATCAACGCGCGTGTCGCACAGATTGCCCCTATTGCTGATAACAAGCAGCATACGGTCACCGTTAAATTCGATTTGCCGGAAGGTGTGCCAGGTGGCGCCGGCATGTATGCAGAAGTCATGATTCCTGATGTTAACTCACCGAGCCGGGCGCTTCCGGTCATACCGAAGTCTGCCGTCAACCAGCGCGGCAGTTTGCCTTCAGTCAGAGTGCTGGATGAAAACAATGTGCCCAAGATGCGTTTGATCCGTACCGGCATCGAGATTGGTAATAATAATATTGTTGTTCTTTCCGGGCTCGAACCGGGCGAGAGAATCCTGACCAATGGCAATGAAGTAAAACCATCGATACCGTGGGACAACCCGCAATAGGGTAGTGTCTCGGACTGTATGTGTTTAATCGGGATACCGGGGCATCAATAGCCTGAATTAATAAAAAAAACAGGTAGTCAGTTGGTAAGTTTGGCTGCCTGGTGTGTTGTCACTTAACATTTGAGCACTATAGCTATAAATGAGAAGTGGTAAATAACAGATAATAGAGTGATTGCTATAAAATGACTGACGAACTGGATAAAAATCAAAATAAAAGTGAAGACCTGAAATGTGAAACTCCACCACCGGCAAGTGTCGGCGGTCATGAGCTTGGTCTTGCCGGCACCATAGCAAAAACCTTTATTAATTCACCTGTTACACCCATGCTGCTGATAGCGACACTGCTCATCGGGATCAGCGGCCTGATATTTACTCCTCGGCAGGAAGACCCACAGATATCGGTACCTATGATCGATATCTTCGTGTCTTATCCGGGCACTTCAGCTTCACAGGTAGAGAGCCTGGTGACCGACCCGCTGGAAAGGCTGATGGACGAGATCCCCGGTGTCCGCCATACCTTTTCGGCTACCCAGCGCGGTAATGCGATCGTTACTGTTCAGTTCTACGTAGGCCAGGATCTGGGTGAATCCATCGTTAAGGTTACCGATAAAATCAGTTCGAACATGGATATGATGCCGCCCGATGTTTTGCGGCCTCTGATCAAACCGGTGGCGATTGATGATGTGCCAACCGTTGCTGTTACCCTGTGGTCAAAAGAAGTCGACGACAGTACCTTGCGTATTCTCGGTAACGATGTGCTGCAGGAACTGGGTCAGGTTAAAAATACCGGTAAAGGTTTTGTGGTCGCTGGACGTGCAGACCAGATCCGTGTCGAAGTGTTGCCCGAGCGGCTGGCTGGATACGGCATTAGTCTGCAGCAGGTGGCGGGTGCTGTCACGGTAGCCAATACACAGAAAAATGTAGGTGCAGTTGAGGCTGGCAGCAAATCTTTTACGGTTTATTCGGGTTCATTCCTGCGTACTGCGAATGATATCGAACGACTTGTCGTGGGTATGAATAACGGTTCGCCTATTTACATGCGAGATGTGGCCCAAGTGTCCCATGGCCCTGAAGATGCCAGAAATATTTCGACATATTATGCAGGGCCGGCCTATGAAGGCATTGAGCGGCCCGTCGGTGACCCGGCTGTCACCATAGCGATCGCCAAGAAAAAAGGCGCTAATGGTGTAACGGTATCAAAAGCGATATTGAAAAAACTGGAAGAACTGCAAGGCACTGTTATTCCAGATAATGTTATCGTGGAAATTACACGTGATTATGGTAAGTCTGCCAACGATAAAGTAAACGAGCTGTTGAGTGCGATGTTTGAGGCTACGGCAGCTGTGGCTATATTGTGTTTGATCGGTTTAGGTTTCCGTGCTGCGTTTGTGGTGGTAACAGTCATCCCCGTGGTTATTTTGATCACTATCTGGTGGGCATGGATGGTGGATTACACGATCGACCGGGTCAGCATGTTCGC
>JADFWE010000430.1 GCA_015222915.1 Pseudomonadota bacterium
AAGACGACGGATGAGAACAGTAATGCAAAGGTTAAAAGTAGCGAATGAAGTAATTTCATTTTATCCCTCCTGGATATCGATATGTGATTGGAGCGCTAAGGCTATATCATCCCGGATGGAAGGTCTGTCAGATAATGTCGCTAATAATTGTACGTAAAATCCTACAAGGATCGTCAGCCTGGGTGACCGGACGCCCGATGACCAGGTAAGAGGCACCGTCTTTTATTGCCTGTGCCGGGGTTGCCACACGACACTGATCATCCTTGCTCGCCCCTGAAAACTGTGCAGCAGCAGGACGGATACCCGGCGTTACCAGCAAAAATTCAGAACCCAGGCTTCCGCCCAGCTCCTGGCGGATATACGGTGCTTCCTGCGCTGAACAGACGATACCGTCCAGTCCGGAATTTTTTGTCATCAAGGCCAGGCGCGAGACCATCTGCAGCGGCGTGGCATTTATGCCAAGTGCATCAAGCTCAGGCTGTCCACTGCTGGTCAGCCATGTAACAGCTATCAGCAACGGGGAGTCGTTCTCTGACAGCGCCTGCCTGGCTGCCACCATCATCTTTTCACCACCGAGGGCATGCACATTAAGCATCCACACACCTAGATCTGCCGCCGCCGCGCAGGCGTGTGCCACGGTATTGGGTATATCGTGATATTTCAGGTCGAGGAAGACATCAAAACCTTTATCGACCAGCTTTTTAACCAGCGCAGGGCCGCAGCGGGTAAACAGTTCTTTACCGACTTTTAAGCGGCACAGTGATGGTTCAAGCTGGTCGACCAGCTGCATGGTCTCGGTCTCTGAGGGGAAATCAAGAGCAACGATAACGGGGGATGTCTGACTCATAATACGTAGTGATAAGCTTACTGGGAGGTCTGGTATTCAGACTAGCTGTCCAGCTCTATAACGCTTGGTTTTACCCTGCCCCAATGATGACAACTGGGACATAACCAGTAATGCGTATTACTGCTGAAACCGCATTTCTGACAGCGGTATTCGACGTTATCTTTCTGCATGGCAGAGATCGCCACTGCCAGGTCAGCATACTCATCACTGCAGGCTGACTCTTTTTCCTTATATGAAATCAGCTTCTGTAATCCAGAGAGACTCGGCTGGCGTTTTACTTTATCGGAGAGGTATTCGATAGCGGCTTTTCTGCCCTGCAGTTTTTCCAGTTCAGAGGCGATCACATTCTGCAGGAACAGGTTCTCATGGCGATCCTGAAGTGCGACGAGATATTCGTAGGATTTATCCTGCTGTCCCAGTTTCTCGTAACATTCCAGCAATGCATCGATGACCAGTATCATCGACTCAACATCCTGTTTTTCGACACCCTGATATAGCTTGATAGCCTTTGCATATTCGCCGGTGGATCTTTCCTGATCCGCGAGCAGAATAGTTGCTCGCACACAGTTGACATCATATTCAAGTGCTTTATTAGCGTTATTGAGTAATTGTGAGATATCACCTTTATTTTTTGAGATATCGGCCAACTCACAGTAATAGTGCGCGATCATTGGCCCCACGACGGGCTTGTTCTCAGCATACAAATCCGCTGCAATCTCGATGGCTTTGTACCAGTCTTTTTCCTGCTGATAGATCAGGATCAGGTTGTGGCGGGCTTCTTTCGATTTTTTATCCTGGATGAGCACTTCTTTGAACAGGCCCTCAGCACGGTCAAACCAACCGGCACCCAGGTAGTCATAACCCAGTTCGAGGAGGATCTGACAACGATACTGCTCCGGTAATGAAGGTCGCGCGATAAGCCCCTGGTGGATCTTGATGGCTTTATCCATCTCTCCGTTCTTGCGGTAGATCTTGCCCAGTGCAAAATGAGTATCGATGGTATCCCAGTTAGACTCGACCAGCTTGACGAAGATATCCAGCGCCTTACCCTGCTCGTCATTGAGCAGGTAGTTCAAACCTTTAAAATATTCGGATGAGAGAGTGGACTGCTGGCGTTTGTGAGACTGCGTGGTTCTGAACAACAGCCATAAAAAACCGATAGCAATGGGGATCATCGCTAAAGACCAGACGGGCATTTGTGAGAAATCAAACACGATGAATAACAGGTCCAGCTGGGGTTTTACACCAGAAAGTTTTTATATCAGAAAATCAACCGGATGTATCAACTCCCGGTCATGAAACATGTTCTCAGAAGTCTATCATAAACAGCTTTCGATGCGTTTATTAAGAAG
>JADFWE010000431.1 GCA_015222915.1 Pseudomonadota bacterium
ATTTTCTACTTTGCCAGTTCGAGTTTGAGCTACTACACCCTGGGTCACCTGGTCTTTTGACTGTTCGTTTTCGGGTTCATCTTCCAGCTCGATTTCCAGTATGGTGCCGTCCTCGCGGATCTTTATCTCATACCGCTTGCCGTCTGTCATCGTGCCTTCCAATTCGTAGGTCACATTTTTATCTTTGATCTCTTTTTCTGCCTCGTCGATGGCGATGCCGGGCAGGGTGTTCTGAACTTTATTGATAATGTTTATCGGTATATCGGAAACGGGGATGTCCTCTCCATCGTCATCGTCGGAGCAGGCAGTCAGCGAAAAGACGGCAGTGATAATGATGAGGGGTTTTTGAAAATATTTTATCTGCATGATGTTCTCTGTTCTTCCTGTGTATTGTTCGGGGTTAGATGTTGATGCTTCTGCCGCCGTCTACGGCGATGATTTGACCGGTGATATAGTCAGCGTCTCTGACCAGAAAGACGATGGTCTTTGCGATATCTTCTGGAGAGCCCGGTCTTTTTAGCGCAGTGCGTTCCAGGATAAGGTTTTTGGTATGATCCGGCATGTCACCACCGGGGCCGTCGCTGGCTGGCCAGAGGATGGCGCCGGGGGCAACGCCGTTGACTCGCACCTCCGGTCCCAGTTCTTTGGCCAGAGACAGAGTGATCATCGATAGTCCTGCTTTTGCGGCGCAGTAGACGGTGTGTTCTTTCATCGGCCGCTGCGCATGGACATCAATCATATTGACGATGCTGCCATTGACTGCCCTGAGATGTTTTGCCGCTGCCTGTGATAAGAACAGGGGTGCTTTCATATTGTTGTTGATCAGATTGTTCCAGTCATCCATGGTGATGTGGCCCAGAGGTGTCGGGTAAAAACTGGATGCGTTATTGATCAGCACATCGAGACGACCCCAGCACTGGTATGCCAGTTCGATCAGCAGGTCGTAGATGGTTTCATCATTGAGGTCGCCCTGTATGACTTTTGCGGAGTTCGCACGGCCGCGGTTCAATTCGTCAGCCAGCTCCTTTGCATCCTGTTGTGACAGGCGGCAGTGGATGATGACATTGTAGCCCGCCTGATGCAGCAGGCGAGTGATGGTGGCACCGATACGTTTCGCACCGCCGGTGATCAGTGCTGTTTTTGCGATGCCGGTATCAGTAGTGCCGGTATTTACGTTAGAATTGTCAGCTGGCATGAGTTTTATTCATCTTTCATTATTGATGCCTCTATACTCTCACATATTTTAATACGGTTGAATAGCGTGCAGGTCGGTAGTCGGCAGTACGAAACCAGAATAATAATCGAAATATCAGATTGAATAACAAAGCAGACACTTTGCCCTCCCCGGATGAGGAAGCTAAAGAGCGCAGTGAACAGCTGCAGCGACTGATCCGCTCTGCCTGCGCCGACGCGGGTGGCTGGATACCGTTCTCCGACTATATGAACATGGCGCTGTATCAGCCGGGACTGGGTTATTACAGCGGCGGCCTGCAAAAGTTCGGTGAGCGCGGTGACTTTATCACCGCCCCTGAAGTCTCTCCCTTTTTTGGTCAGTGCCTGGCAAATCAGATCGCCGAGGTGTTTCAAAATTTTCGCAGCGATGCTGATGATAGTGTATCTCTGCTGGAGTTCGGTGCCGGTAGCGGTATCCTCGCGGTCGATATCCTGCTGGCGCTGGAAAAGCTGGGCGAGTTGCCGCAGCGATATATGATCCTTGAGCTCAGCGCTGAGCTCAAACAGCGTCAGCAGGATAAGATATGTGACCGGGCGCCGCATCTGCTTGAGCGGGTGGTGTGGCTGGATCAGCTGCCGGATGATATGAGCAATGTCGTAGTCGTTGCAAATGAAGTGCTCGATGCGATGCCGGTAACGGTGTTTGACATAACAGGGACTGGCATCGATACCCTGATGATCGGTTTTGAGCATGATCAGCTGGTGTCACGTTATCTACCAGCTGATGCTGAAATTGAGGATATGGTCGCGCAGATACAGC
>JADFWE010000085.1 GCA_015222915.1 Pseudomonadota bacterium
ATGCGGCGGGACCCGCACTGAAATTAAATACTCTGCTCATAATGTTTACACTAGTTAAATAATTGATAATTTAAATTAAGTTTTCATCTTAATAGATTGATTTATATATAAATGCAAGTCAATAATAATATATATAATATCGATGTATGTTCCAAGTCATTGCACTACTCAGTTCTGCTATCAAGATTCAGAACGCCTGCACCCGGACATCAAAAACAAGACAATATTTATCGCAAAGCTTCCGCATCCTGCTCACGCCCCTTACCTACATCCCTGTAGGCAAAGCCGCAGAGAACGCAAAGATAAAACAATAATTTTTAAGTGTCATCCTGAGCGAAGCATCGCGTAGCCGAAGAATCTTTATACACTTGCAGGAAGCAAGATCCTTCGATCTCCACTGCGTTATACTCAGGATGACAAACAATAAAAAAAGCTTTTCCTTTGCGTTCTCTGCGGCTTTGCGAGAGCAATATTTTTTAAAAGCTTTTAACTACCGCTGACGCTAATCCTCTACCGGTGAATCCTGCGCATCATCACCGGAACCATCTGTATCAACCCGGTCTTCAGCATCCTGATCTTCATCTGTCGCGCCTTCGCCTGCCAGCACTTCTATCTTTTCGACTTCTACCAGCTTCTCGTCATTGGTCAGACGGATGAGACGAACACCCTGTGTATTACGGCCCATCTCACTGATCTCATTGACAGCAATCCTGACCAGTGTGCCGTTATTGGTGATGAGCATGACCTCATTATCTTCCTGCACCTGCACCGCACCGACGATCTTGCCATTTCGCTCATTGGTCACGATCGAGATCACGCCCTGACCGCCACGACCTTTCAACGGATAATCATCCGCATTGGTACGCTTACCGTAGCCGTTCTCTGTCGCTGTCAGGATAGAGCCGCCGGTCTCGACTTTGATCATACTGATAACATGCTGATCCTCAGCGATACGCATGCCGCGGACACCACCGGCAGTCCTGCCCATACAGCGCACATCGGTCTCGGAGAAACGTACAGACTTGCCAGAATCGGCCAGCAGCATGATGTGATCCGAACCGTTGGTGATGACCACATCGACCAGCCTGTCTTCATCGCGCAGTTCGATCGCCTTGATACCGGAAGACCGAGGACGTGAAAAATCAGACAATGAGGTCTTCTTCACCGTACCGGAACTGGTCGCCATAAAGACGAACAGGTTCTCGTCGTATTCACGTATCGGCATCACCGCGTTGATGCGTTCACCCTCTTCCAGCGGAAGCAGGTTGATGATGGGTTTACCGCGTGAGCCGCGGCCAGCCATCGGCAGCTGGTAGACCTTCAGCCAGTACACCTTGCCGCGGCTGGAGAAGCACAGCAGCGTGTCGTGGGTATTGGCGACGAACAGCTTGTCGATGAAATCTTCGGTCTTCATGGCAGTGGCCGATTTACCACGACCACCCCGACGCTGGGTATTGTATACATCCAGCTGCTGTGACTTGGCGTAACCCTCATGCGAGAAAGTCACCACCACATCTTCTTCGGTGATCAGGTCTTCCATATTGAAATCGAGCTCATCTTCCATGATCTCACTACGCCTGGCATCAGCGTAGTTATCACGGATCTCTTCGAGCTCTTCACGGATCACTTCGAGCAGTCTTTCCGGGTTGGAAAGTATCTCTATAAGTTCTTTAATAACATCCAGTATCTGCTGGAATTCATTAACAATTTTATCCTGTTCCAGCCCCGTCAAACGATGCAGTTTCAGATCCAGGATGGCCTGCGCCTGCACTTCGGAAAGGTGATAACCATCATCTTTCAGGCCATAACGCGGGTCGAGATTATCCGGGCGCGAAGCACTGAGATCAGCACCTTCTGTGGCTCTGGCGACCATCTCGTTGACGACACCTGCCGGCCATACTTTCGCCAGCAGAGCCGCCTTCGCTTCAGCCGGATTCACCGAGTTTTTGATCAGTTCGATGACTTCATCGATGTTCGCCAGCGCGACCGCCAGACCTTCTAATACGTGCGCTCGGGCACGGGCTTTACGCAGCTCGTAGATGGTACGGCGGGTCACCACCTCACGGCGGTGGCGCAGGAAGGCATCCAGGATCTGTTTCAGGTTGAGCAACTGCGGCTGGCCTTCGACCAGTGCCACCATATTGATACCGAAGGAACACTGCATCGAGGTCTGTGAGAACAGGTTATTGAGCACCACGTCGCCGGTTTCACCGCGCTTGATCTCGACCACTATGCGCATACCGTCTTTGTCAGACTCGTCGCGCAGTGCTGAGATACCTTCGATACGTTTTTCTTTCACCAGCTCGGCGATACGCTCGATGAGACGCGCCTTGTTCACCATATAAGGCAGCTCGGTGACGATGATGGTCTGTTTGCCTTTCTTGTCTTCGATGATCTCGGCGCGAGAACGCATGATCATACGGCCACGCCCTGTCTGGTACGCCTGACGTATACCTTTGACGCCATTGATAAAGGCAGCCGTCGGCAGATCAGGGGCCGGAATATGCTGCATCAACTCGTCGATCGTCATATCAGGGCTCTGTATCAGCGCCAGGCAGGCACTGATAACTTCACCGAGGTTGTGTGGCGGCATATTGGTCGCCATACCGACAGCGATGCCGGTAGAGCCGTTGATC
>JADFWE010000432.1 GCA_015222915.1 Pseudomonadota bacterium
TGATACCAAAGGGAAAAAATTATGACTCAATCAACAAAATACATGGCAGCAGCACTGACTGCCTCAACAACGTTTGTTATCTTTAATATAATCGCTGTGACTCAAGGTTCAGCCGATACTTATTACAGAAATATCGAGCAATTCATCATCAGCATGCTGCCAACATTTTAAGCTTTCAGCTACAACTGTTCGATTACAACCGTTCAGTCACAGCTGCCCAGCCACAACTGGCAGACACTAAAAAGCCTCGTTACCGAGGCTTTTTTATCGTAATAGATATTGTTACTTACTGGCAACTAACACTATAACTGCCGCTATAACTGCTTGATACCGGCAATAAGCTCAGCAACGGCCTTCTGACCATCGCCATATAACATCTGCGTATTATCTGCATAGAACAGGTGATTTTCGATGCCGGAGAATCCTGAACCTTTACCGCGTTTGATGACGATGACGTTCTGCGCTTTATCTGCATCCAGAATTGGCATGCCATAGATAGGACTGTCCGGATTAGAACGCGCGACCGGGTTGACCACGTCATTCGCACCGATGACTAACGCCACGTCAGCTGTTGGGAACTCAGGATTGATCTCTTCCAGATCCAGGATGTTATCGTAATCCACACCGGCCTCAGCCAGTAATACATTCATGTGACCCGGCATACGACCAGCCACTGGGTGAATAGCATATTTCACATCGATGCCACGTGCTTCGAGCAGGTCACCCATCTCTTTTAACTTGTGCTGCGCCTGCGCTACCGCCATGCCGTAACCCGGCACGATAATCACTTTCTGGCCGTAGGACATCATGATGGCCGCATCATTCGCCTGGATCTCTTTCATGCTGCCTTCGATATCTTCTTCTACAGCCGCACCGCCATCACTGCCGAAACTGCTGAACAGCACATTGGAAATTGGACGATTCATCGCTTTCGCCATCAGCTGAGTCAACAGGGTACCTGAAGAACCCACCACCGTACCGGCGATAATCATCGCCGCATTGTTTAACACGAAACCTTCAAAGGCCACCGCCAGACCGGTCAGTGCATTAAACAGTGAAATGACTACTGGCATATCTGCACCACCGATGGGCAGAGTGACCATCACACCGAGCACCAGTGCCAGCGCAAAAAAGATCATCACATGATTAAAACTAACTGAATCAGCTGTCGCCACCAGATAACCAAAAATGATGACCGCGATAAACAGCCCTATATTGATGACCTGATGCAAAGGCAGACGCAAGGTCTTCTTCATGATGCCCTGCAACTTGGCAAAAGCCACGGCAGAACCAGAGAAAGAAATCGCACCGATAACGGCGCCTAATACGGCCAGTATCTGGATGGTCAAACCATGCGATTCACCACCGGCAGATAACTTAACTAATTCAACCGCAGCAATAGCCGCAGCCGCGCCGCCACCCATACCGTTATACATCGCAATCATCTGCGGCATGTCGGTCATAGCTACACGTTTGGCAGAAATATAAGCCACGGTAGAACCAACAACAATAGCGACAAGCATAAGCTGCAGATTAATGCTGCCGACATCCAGACTGATCTGCGGCGCACCGAATGTGGCAACAGAAGCGACCACCATAGCAATACCAGCCCAGACGATACCGCGATGCGCGGTCACCGGTGATGACATCTGTTTTAAGCCAATGATGAATATTGCAGCGGTAAGGAAATAAACTGCATCGATTCCAAAGTTAAGGATACTGGCACTCATGACGCAGCTCCTTCTTCTTTCTTCGGCTTGGTCTGGAACATATCCAGCATACGAACCGTAGCGACATAACCACCCACTGCATTACCTGCTGCCATAGCAACCGCAATAAATCCAATGGTTAATTGCAGCGGCCCTTCAGCACCACCCATGACGATCATGGCACCAACCAGCACGATGCCGTGCACAAAGTTTGAGCCAGACATCAATGGTGTGTGCAATATAACCGGCACACGACTGATGACTTCATAGCCGGTAAAGGCTGAAAGCATAAATATGTATAACGCGGGTAAACCTTCAATCATAATTTTTACTCTTTAAACTTTGGTTGCCTTTTGGGTCGCCTTATTTATCTTTATAGTGCTCATGCACTATGGCGCCATCACGGGTCAATACACAACCTGCGATCACATCATCTTCAAAATTCAGTTCCAGATTGCCATCTTCACTGATAAACGGAGAAACCAGGTTAAACAGATTCTTGGCATACATCTCACTGGCATGGATCGGTAACTCACCAGCGACATTTAATGGACCATGGATGGTTACCCGGTCTTTATATTCGAAAGTCTCGCCCGGTTTGGTCAGTTCACAGTTACCGCCGCCTTCAGATGCAAGATCAACAATGACTGCACCGGTCTTCATGTCTTCGACCATGGCTTCGGAGATTATCTTCGGTGAAGGCCGGCCCGGAATAGCCGCGGTGCTGATGATGACATCCGACATCGCGATATGCTTCGCCAGTACATCCTGTTGCTGCTGCTTTTCATCGTCAGTCAGTTCACGTGCATAACCGCCTTCGCCGTCAGCACTGACTCCAGTATCAACAAACTTAGCGCCCAGAGACTCGACCTGCTCACGTGTTGCAGAGCGCACATCATAAGCTTCGACGATGGCACCCAGGCGTTTTGCCGTAGCGATCGCCTGCAGACCGGCAACACCGACACCGATGACCAGAACCCTTGCTGGACGGATAGTGCCTGCCGCCGTAGTCAGCATCGGAAAAAACACCGGTGCCAGCTGCGCAGCCATCAACACACCCATGTAACCAGCGATCGACGCCTGTGACGATAGCGCATCCATTGATTGGGCACGGGTGATACGAGGCACCAGCTCCATCGCCAGCGAGGTAATCTTTTTATCGCACATCAGCTTCATCATCTCAGCATTTTTACTGGGAATCATAAAACTGACCACGGTGCAGCCGTCTTTCATCTGTTTGAGTTCATCGAGCGTCGGCGGCATCACTTTAAAGACCAGGTCAGCGTCCTTATAGAGAGACGCTGCATCAGCAACCGACTCCACATCAATAAATTCTTCATCTTTGAAATAAGATGACAGTGCAGCGCCTTGCTGCAACGCGATACTGATGCCTGTGGCATTCAGTTTTTTAGCCACATCGGGTGCCA
>JADFWE010000433.1 GCA_015222915.1 Pseudomonadota bacterium
AAACCATACCAAGCAATCTACTAACAACTGTATTTTGCGTTTCCAGATAGAGAAGGGAATTATTTGGGTTAATCGATGAACTCCACCAGGTTTGATCCTGTTACCTCTAAAACGTCAATTAAATTATTAAACTAACTCCGTCCCGCGTCCCATGCCTCAAATTCCGTCCCTCAAATTCGTCCTGGGAGGAGAAATAGGAAAAATATTTCCCATCGTGAGGAAAAATTTTCTCTAGTAAAGACTGTTGCTCAGAATTTCCTCAAAAGAAGGCAAAAGCGCATTTTCAGGAACCGACCGCTTGGCACTTATCTTGCAGTTAAACCAAATGTTGTATTGTAATCAAATTAGCCGCCTCCGGCGGGGTGGTTCTCTGAAGAAAAAAGACGGCTGATAGACGGTAAATAAAATGGGACAGTTTGTTTGTTATAAAACCGGACAATTCTATTTGTTTACAACATAAGTCTTAAAAAATTTTAAAAAAATACAGTAGGGGGTCATCTGATTATGTCTGAGAAACACATTGAAGAAATAGCTGACGATTGTAAGTCGGAAGCCGAACAGTCACGCAGGGCCTTTCTGAAGAAAGCCGGCAAATTTGCGATATACACACCGCCTGTTGTTATGTTGTTGATGAATCCCAGCTACGCGTGTTTGAACAAGTCCTATTGTGGCCGACCGCGTGGTGGTACAATGCACCTATAGGGAACGCTATAGCCGACATTCTCGGCGTGATCGAGTGACCTGTGTCGGTCGCGAATACTGAACAGTAAGCACAAGTGACGGCGGCTCCCGCCGTCCTCTATTTAGACTAAATGATTAACTGATGGGTATTCATTCCTATTTGCTGGACAACGAAATGCTGCTGTATTCAGAGGCCAGACAATCCATCTATTGCCTGAATCCCAGTGCATCTTTTCTGTGGTGTTGTTACGAAGAGGGTCTGCCTGAAGAGCAGATGGTGGCGGAACTGGTAGACGCTTTCCAGATTAATGAAGCGCAGGCTCAACGTGATTTGGCAGCTACTCTGAGTGAGTGGCAGAAGCTGGGTTTGCTGGGTGGATCTCCGGAATCCCGAAGCAGCGCTGGAAACGATGGCACTGGCGTGGGAGAGACCGATGAAGCACTTATCGATACAGTTTGTATCGGTATTTTGTCAGGTAGTGGCGTAATACGTTACTACCGAATCCTCGGCCAGGTTATAGAAATTCAGTATTCCGATGAAGCGCTGCTTAAAACTGCTGGTATGGCGTTGGGTTCGCTGCTTGTCGAGGTAACTGCAACGAGTCAACATAATTTCACCGTCGCCCGAGCAGAAAACGGGTTCGTGATCAAGCATGGTGAACAACTGGTCGAGCATTGCCGCGCAATAGAGGAGTTGGCCCCGCTGGTGCTGGCGCAGGTGATTTCAAGAGTCTATTTGGACACGTCCTGCCTGCTGGGGCTCCACGCCGCAGCGGTTGGCAAACGCGGACATTGTATTGCTATGCCGGCGGTATCCGGGAGTGGCAAGTCTACTCTGACGGCCGCGCTGGCAGCCTCGGGATTCGACTATTACACAGACGAACTGGTGCTGGTGATGAATGACTCATACCAGCTGATGACGGCTCCCGTGGGTATGGGAATAAAACCGGGCTCCTGGCCATTGCTCAGTGACTATTACCCTGAACTCGAAACGCTTCCGGTATGCCCGCGCCCGGATGGCAAGCAGGTGCGCTACCTTGCTGCACCGCGTGCAATCTGTGCATCGGTGGATGATGGCAATCATATACGAGCGCTGGTTTTCCCCGTTTATGCGCCCGGGCAATCGGCCTGCCTTGCTCCGGTGAGTACAGCGGATGCGATATGCCGATTGACCGCCGCTGGCTATGATGTCGACGGTGGGTTGAGCCGCAACACTGTCGAGGAATTGATTGGTTGGATAGGTGAACAGGATTGCTACGAGTTATTGTTTGACGACCTGGAAGAGGCAATCGCTATCATTGACGGGCTGCTTGCATGAATCAGCACCTGGCCGCATTACAGTTTCTTGGGGACTGCCTGTCACTCGAACAGACTGGGCGCTTTGCGGACGTGCAAAAACAGGTACGGAGTAATTCCCTGTCTTGGAAAGCGGTGGTTTACCTGGCGAACAATCACCTGCTGACGCCAGCCCTCTGGGTGTCGTTGGAAAGAAGCGGTTTGAGTGATGAACTGCCGTTAGATCTGGTGAGCTATCTGTCCGAATTACATGGGCTCAGTACAGAACGGAATGTGCAGCTTCGCCAGCAGCTACTGCAGGCTGTCCAGCAGCTGAATCAGGCGGGTATTACCCCAGTGTTACTTAAAGGCGCAGCGCACCTCGTCTCCAGCATCTACGCTGATCCGGGTGTGCGTATCATGTCCGACATCGATTTGCTAGTTGATAAGGACCAAGTGGATGCCGCGTATAGCAGCCTGCTCAAACTCGGGTACAAGCCAGATGAATCCTGCCTCGACCACTATGGCAGTGATCATCACCATTGTCCGCCACTGTTCCGGCCGGGTGACTATGGTACTGTCGAAATCCATCGATACTTGATGGACGGTTACGCGGATATATTGTCAGCAGGTGAAGTGCTGGCTGATGCCCGATCGATAAGCTGCGAGGGTTTGTCGATGAAAGTGCTGTCTCCAACCCACCGCATACTGCACAACCTGATTCACAGCCAGCTGGTCGATGCGCATTACGTGACCGGAATAATCCCGCTACGCTCCCTGAACGAAGTGGCGGTCGAAAGCCGACATGCACCAGCACCATCCGACTGGGACTTCATAAGCAGACGAATGGCGGATAGCGGTCAGGCGGAGGTGTTACAGGCCTATCTGTATATGGCGCACAGCCTGTTACGCATGCCCTGGCCGCCTTGCCAGCGGGCGACACTGGGGGCGCGCTTGTACAGCGTACGTTGCAAGCGACAACTGGCATGGGGCTGGTTTAACATCTGGGGTATCCGCTGGAGTCGGTTTTCTGCAATCAACGTCCGCAGACTATACGGTTGTGGGAATGGCGTCATTGCACTTAACTGGGCACGTGCGCGACACGCACAGCACATGCTGATCAGATATATTGCAAGGATCTTGGTAGTGAATAATTTCTGATTCTTTTTAAGGATATCAATTGCGGTGCTCATGACAGTATCCACAATAGCAAGTACCACATCTTCAGCCACGGCACCTGCAGAGCGAATCTTATCCAGGGTAAGGCTAAGTAAACGCTGTAGTGCCCTCCAATAGGCTTAGGTCTTCTAGCTCATCGCTACAGGCAAAAAAGAGTGTGCCGAGCGTTCGGGGATCATCATGACATCGCTGTTCATACGCCAGGAAAATATACCGGCTCATGGCAATGGTAATATGACCGATTATGCCATCATAGTCCCGCAACTGAACTTCCCGTTCAAGATTCAGATAGTGCTTCATCATCTTGAAAAATACCTCAATGTCCCATCTTTTGCCGTAAATGCGAACAATTTCCTCATCAACCAAGTCAACATCTGTAGACAAGATTGCAAGCCATGTACGCTTATGACGGTGACGCACAAAGACAATTTTTACTTTCTGCCCTGTCTTTGTCTCCGTTATTACACTTGCAAGAATCTTTGCCTTGCCCGGCCTTTTTCTCAGCTTGCCGTAAAGTCTGCTGAGCCTCATCCATTGCCCCTGATAGAGGTAAAACACTTTAGGCATATCCTTGGCCATACATATAACAGGCAGATGCTTGCCAAGAACAGACAGAATAGAAGGAAAGGAGAACCAACTGTCCATCAAGATATAGTCGGCACGTATCCCAATCCTCAAAACACGCTTGACCATCTTCTCCAGATGTTCTGTAGACTTGATGATGGCTTCTTGCCGCCGCTTGTAACCACAAGTGCGTTTATCCAGCTTCTTTTTGATGCCTTGAATTCGTTTAGCTGCCTTGGCCGAAGAACACAAAACAAAATCCAAAGGCAAAAAATTAACACCATCAGACCAACCAAGAGTAAGCATTCTGAATCCCTTCAACTTACGGCCACTGTTGTGGTCATATATCCAGGACAGAAGTTCCACCACTTTGGAGCGAGAACGATCATAAGTGCTATCATCAAAGATCAGGACTCTTTCTCGCTTTTCATCGTTCAACCTATTAAAAAACTGAACAATTCTGGCTACCAGAAACAACATGAATCTGCGCCAGTTATACTGAGGATTCCTGAGGAATTCATAAGCAGTATCTTTTCTGAAACCCAGAGCATGATTACGCTGAAAAAAGTCCATTTTGAGTTCTTGAGTTTCGTCCGTTGGGAGCCCCAAAAAATGGATCAAAAAAGCCTATTG
>JADFWE010000086.1 GCA_015222915.1 Pseudomonadota bacterium
TACTGAAAGAAAAGTGACTCGCCGTCAGGGCGAAATCCGCACTGTAAGTTAGCAGACAAAATCAGGATCAAACCACCAATAACCTGCCAGCGGGGCGAGACCTGCAATGCCAAAGTAAGCAATAAGAATCGATGCTAACGCGTGGGCACAAAAAAACGTGCCCACCCTACCGAATCAAAACGCAGCCAACTGCCAAACATCAAACGCCGGCTCTTCATAAGGGTGACTCTCTCTCATCGCCATAATAGCCGACTCAACCAGATCATCCTCACACACCAGCTCGATCTTGATCTCCTTAACCTGCTCGATTTCACCCTGAGAACCGATCGCCGGGTTGCTGCCATCCAGGGGACGAAACTGCCCGATACCCTCTGTCTGCCAGCAGCAGCTGTCGTAATTGCCGATCCTGCCGGCACCGGCATCAAACAGTGCCTGTTTGACTTTTTCCACAGATTTTTCAGGGACATAAACGCAGATTTTATACATGCTTTGCCTGTCAGGTGGCCTTGAAATAGCTTAGACTACCCCCATTGTAAAACGACTAAACAATTCAGGAAACAAATAATTATGAGCGGTGGTATTCAACTTTCGTCTGAGATGATTGCAGACATCAAAAGCGTTATCTCAAAACACGACCCGCAGGCTGAAAATGACCTGTACTTCATGCAGTATCTTTCAGCGATTACCGGTTATGTACTGGCTCAGCAGGACCAGCCCGGTCTCGATAAAAAATCCATGTTAGATGATCTCAATCACTTTACCAGTCAGGTGCTGAATCAGGTCGAGCAGGACATGAAACCTGCAGAAGATGCTTTTGGTATCTGGAAACCGGGTGACAGCTAGTCAGATCTTTTTTCAGGACACAATGATCGAGATATCCGTATGGAAATAGATTTTTGGCTGGAACGCTGGGATAACGGTCAGACCGGTTTTCATCAGCAGGCGGTGAACCCTTATCTTGCTTATTTTTACGGTGAGAAAGGACCAGCACCTGAGCAGCGGAAAGCCCTGAAGGTCTTCGTGCCCTTATGTGGCAAGAGCAAGGATATGCTGTGGCTGGCACAGGGGGGTTATCAGGTCTTCGGTGTGGAATGCAGTGAACGTGCAGTAAAGGATTTCTTCGAAGAAAATGCGCTGAACTACAGACACGCTGCCAGGGATGAGCATGCCTTATATCTGAACGATGCGGGTGAAAATAAAAACCTGTCATCGATCGAAGTCTATCAGGGAGATTTTTTCTCACTGAAAACCGATCTGTTCGAAGATGTCAGTGATGTCTTCGATCGAGCTTCGCTGATCGCATTGCCTGTCGATATGCGTCAGCAATATGCCGACAAGATGGCCTACCTCCTGCATAGAGGGACACGTATATTGCTTGTTACCCTGACCTACGACCAGTCTCAGATGGGTGGTCCTCCATTCTCAGTAACTGAGGAAGAGGTCAATGGCTTATATGCTGAAAACTTTTCGGTTACGAAATTGTGTTTCAAAGATATCATCGATGACGAACAGAGGATGAAGGATCGTGGGCTGAGTTCGCTGGTCGAAACGGTCTACAAAATCGTCAGGTTATAATCGCTATCGTTATGGCTATGGCTGTATCGGTGATGCGCAACCACTATCCTGATGCAGCTGTATCAAAGAACAGGCCCAATGACCGGAAGTTTCCACAATCAGATCTAACACTTAAGAACCTATAAGAGAGTCAGTAAATTAATGTCAACAGTCATGTCATCCGATGCCGCTAACAATACAGGCGCCGATACCGATATAAAGTTTCATCCTTCATTTACGTTTATACGAAGCGAACGTATCGATTCTCTCAATCTGACCCTGCAGGAATTCCGTCACATAAAAACCGGTGCGCTGCATTACCATATGCATGCCGATAACAGGGAGAACGTTTTCCTGGTGGCATTCAGAACCGTGCCCATGGACTCGACAGGCGTGGCACATATCCTCGAACACACGGCACTCTGCGGCAGCAAAAAATACCCGGTGCGAGATCCGTTTTTCATGATGATACGGCGTTCGCTGAACACGTTCATGAATGCTTTCACCAGCAGTGACTGGACCGCGTATCCTTTTGCCAGTCAGAACAAAAAAGATTTTAATAACCTGCTGGATGTCTACCTGGATGCCGTGTTCTTCACTCGACTCGATGAGCTTGATTTTCTGCAGGAAGGCCACCGTGTAGAATTCAAAGAGGCGGATGATACGAGCACCGAGCTGGAATACAAAGGTGTGGTATTCAATGAGATGAAAGGTGCCATGAGTTCGCCAGTCAGCGTGCTGTGGCAGGAGGTCAGTAAATACCTATATCCGACCTCCACCTATCACTACAACAGTGGTGGTGAACCTCAGGATATCCCTGACCTGACTTACCAGCAGCTGAAAGATTTCCATAAGACGCACTACCATCCCAGTAACGCCGTGTTCATGACCTTCGGCGATATCCCTGCAATCGAACATCAGAAAAAATTTGAGGAACAGGCGTTAGATGCGTTCGATAAGCTGGACGTTGAGATAAACGTCAATCCGGAAAAACGTTATCTGGCACCGATCGCGGTCGAAGAAGCTTATGCCTTCGATGCTGTCGGTGAAGAAAGCCTCGATGAAAAATCTCATCACGTGATGAGCTGGCTGCTCGGCCCGTGCACTTCACTCGATGAGATGATGAAAGCAAACCTGTTGTCACAGGTATTGCTTGATAACAGTTCATCACCGTTGCGTCAGGCGCTGGAAAAAACGGATCTGGGTGCAGCGCCTTCACCGCTGTGCGGACTGGAGGATTCTAACTACGAGATGTGTTTCCTGTGCGGCATTGAAGGCAGCAAGGTCGAGAGTGCACAGGCATTCGAAAACATGGTGCTGGATGTATTAAATGACGTCGCCGAGAACGGTGTACCGCACGATAAGATAGAGGCAGTATTGCATCAGCTGGAACTCAGTCAGCGCGAGGTCGGCGGCGACAGTTATCCGTTTGGCCTGCAATTGATACTCAATGGTCTGACGGCTGCCATCCACCGCAGTGAGCCGGCATCACTGCTCAACCTTGATCCGGTCATCGAATCTCTGCGTGAAGATATCGAAGACCCTGAATTTATCAAGAACCTGGTGCGTGAATTACTGATCACTAACCAGCATCGCGTACGCCTGACATTGAGACCGGACGAAAATTTAAGTCAGCGCAAGGAACAGGCAGAAAAAGAACAGCTCGCTGCAATCAAGGACAGTCTCAGCGATGATGAAAAACAGGCGGTGGTAAAACAGGCGAAGGCACTGGCCGAACGTCAGACACAGGAAGATGACCCTGAGATCCTGCCCAAGGTAGGTCTGAGTGACGTGCCTGCTGAGATAAAGATTCCACAGTCGCTTGAGCAGGAGATCGCGGGCACAGATTCTACGGTCTATCAGCAGGGAACCAATGGACTTGTCTATCACGAGATCATCTGTGAGCTGCCACAGCTTAACGATGAAGAACTTGCACTGTTACCGTATTTCTCATCCTGTATCACCGAACTGGGCTGCGGTGACAAAGATTATCTGCAGATGCAGGAGTGGCAGTCTAGCGTCAGTGGAGGTATACACGCGCAGCACAGTATCCGTGCGCTTACCGACGATGCACAGAAAACCCGTGCCTATTATATCTTCAGCGGAAAAGCCCTCGAACGTAACAACAAAAAGCTGGCTGAGCTGATGTGGCAGACGCTGAATGATGTTCGTTTTGATGAGACTGATCGTATCGTCGAACTGGTCACACAGATGCGCTCACGACGTGAGCGTAGCGTTACCGGCAGCGGGCACAGTCTTGCGATGACGGCAGCAGCCAGCGGCCTGAGCCCGGTGGCTGCGCTCAGTCATCAATATGGCGGCCTTGCCGGAATCAGATTTATAAAATCACTCGATGATTCTCACGCTGATACCGATAAAGGTGAGCAGTCTGTCAAACAGACTGCCAGGGTCTTTGCTGACATACACGCAAAGATAAAAGCGGCAGCGAAATCCTATATGCTGACACTGGAAGCGCATAAACAGGACGCAGATATCACCGGTTTTGAAGAAGTATGGAAACAGCAGGCATCAGCAGAACATGCCGGCCTCGTCCTGCCAGAGATCAAGCAACAGACGAAACAGATGTGGATCGCGAATACCCAGGTGAATTTCTGTGCCAAGGCTTATCCGACAGTCACCATGGAACACGATGACGCTGCGGCATTGACGGTACTGGGCGGTTTCCTGAGAAATGGTTATCTGCATACGGTGATACGTGAGCAGGGCGGTGCCTACGGTGGTGGTGCCACCCACGACAGCAATATCGCAGCGTTTAAATTTTACTCCTACCGCGACCCGCGTCTCAGTGAAACACTGGACGATTTCGATACGGCCATCGACTGGATGCTTGACGGTGAACATGAACCACGTCAGTTGGAGGAGGCCATCCTAGGTATTATCGGCGGTATGGACAAACCGGGATCACCAGCAGGTGAAGCACGCGCCGCTTTTCATAACGAGCTTCACGGCCGCAACAGAGAAAAACTGCAGCAGTTCCGACAACAGGTGTTAAGCGTCACCATCGATGACCTGAAGCGTGTTGCAGATCAGTATCTCAAACACGGTGAGGCAAATGTGGCGGTGATTACCAGTGCGGCGACCTACGAGCAGGTGGGTGACCTTGGTCTTGAAGTGATTCATCTATAA
>JADFWE010000434.1 GCA_015222915.1 Pseudomonadota bacterium
ACCGCTATGCATGATATTCACTCAGATCGAATTTTAATCATCGACTTTGGTTCTCAATACACCCAGCTCATCGCTCGCCGTGTGCGAGAGGCCGGTGTCTACAGTGAAGTGCATCATACCGGCATGACCGGCGATGAGATAAAAGCGTTTAATCCTAAAGGTATCATCCTGTCCGGCGGTCCGGAATCGGTAACCTCTGATGATACCCTGGTCGCACCGCAATATGTTTTTGAAGCCGGTGTACCGGTACTGGGTATCTGTTACGGCATGCAGACCATGGCGGCGCAGTTAGGCGGTAAGGTCGGTTCCTCGACACACCGTGAGTTCGGCTATGCGCAGGTGCGTGCGCGCAATCACAGTGCTCTGCTCAAAGGCATCGAAGATCATGTTACCGATGAAGGTTTCGGCATGCTCGATGTCTGGATGTCACACGGTGACAAAGTCGAACAGCTACCCGAAGGTTTTGCCTGTATCGCCAGTTCGGATAACGCGCCCATCGCCGGTATGGCAGATGAATCGCGTCATTTTTATGGTCTGCAGTTTCATCCTGAAGTCACCCATACCAAACAGGGGCAGCGTATCATCGAACGTTTTGCGCACGATATCTGCGGCTGTGCCTCTAACTGGACCGCCGGCAATATCATCAGAGATAATATCGAGCGCGTGCGCCAGCAGGTGGGTGATGATGATGTCATCCTCGGTCTTTCCGGCGGCGTCGATTCGTCGGTGGTAGCGGCCCTGCTACATCAGGCCATCGGTGACCAGCTGACCTGTGTGTTTGTCGATAACGGCCTGTTGCGTCATCATGAAGGCGACCAGGTGATGGCGACCTTTGCTGAGAACATGGGCGTGAAAGTCATCCGTGTGGATGCCGAAGACCGGTTCCTCGGCGAGCTGAAAGGCAATGATGACCCGGAGAAAAAACGCAAGATCATCGGCCGTGTATTCATCGAGATATTCGAAGAAGAAGCGCGCAAGCTGCCGAACGCAAATTGGCTGGCACAGGGTACGATCTATCCTGATGTTATCGAATCTGCCGACAGTAAAAATTCACACCTGATCAAATCCCACCATAATGTCGGTGGTCTGCCCGACGATATGAAACTGAAGCTGGTCGAACCGTTACGTGAGCTGTTCAAAGATGAAGTCCGCAAGATCGGCGTCGAGCTTGGGCTGCCATCTGACATGGTCTACCGTCATCCTTTCCCCGGTCCAGGCCTGGGCGTTCGTATACTGGGTGAAGTCAAAAAAGAATACGCTGATCTGTTACGCCTTGCCGATCATATCTTTATCGAAGAGTTATACAAAAATGATCTGTACGATAAAGTCAGCCAGGCCTTTACCGTGTTTATTCCGGTGAAGTCAGTCGGTGTCATGGGTGACGGCCGCCGTTACGATTACGTGGTGGCACTGCGCGCAGTCGAAACCATCGATTTCATGACCGCACGCTGGGCGCATCTGCCGTATGACTTCCTCGGTCATGTCTCTACCAGAATCATCAATGAAGTTGATGGTATATCACGTGTTACTTACGATATCTCGGGCAAGCCTCCAGCCACCATCGAGTGGGAATAGTTTTTTAATCCGAGTGATGCGCTATTTCCTCATCTACGGCGTTATGAGTAAAAATATAATACTCACGTACCTATGTACGCTCCGTTTATATTTTTACTCATTCCTTGTAGTTGAGAAAAAATCACAACACTCAAATTAAAAAATATTTAGTTACTATGTGTTCTGAAGTTGATATCAGATGGATGAAAAGAGCACTGGAACTTGCCAGTGAAGCAGAGAGAGCGGGAGAAGTGCCCGTCGGCGCTGTCCTGATCAAAGATGATCAGCTGGTCGCAGAGGGCTGGAACCAGCCGATCAGCAGTCATGACGCAACTGCACATGCAGAGATCATGGCGATGCGTGCAGCTGGCGAGGAACTCAATAATTACCGTCTTACCGGTACCACCATGTATGTGACACTGGAACCCTGCTCGATGTGTGTCGGCGCGATGATCCATGCGCGGGTCGCAAAAGTGGTCTATGGTGCCAGCGAACCCAGAACCGGTGCATTAGGGGGTGCGTTTAATCTGCTGGAAGCGAGCCAGCATAATCATATCTTTACAGTCGAATCCGGTGTTCTCGCTGAGCAGAGCAAGGCGCTGTTACAGGCTTTCTTTCGCTCTCGAAGAAAATAGGTCATTCGAAAGCCGATGCTTCATAACCTGTTCGATGAAATCATTATTTAAAATAATAATCGCCATTCAACTCATGGTGATGGTGTTATCGGTTAATGCTGCATCGTTGATGGATGGCTTTACCGATCCGGAAGATACCGCCTTTTATCTACAGTTCGGTCATCCCTGGCGTTAATAGACTTGACCAGAGCATCCTTAGGTTAGAGAAGATCTTCTATCGGCAGCAGGCTCAGTATAAAAACCCCGAGTTTTCTGAGAAAACCGGCGTTAGGTTCGCCCTTGTACTCACGGTTTCCCCCGTGTTCCCGTGTCAGCCAGAGCAGGGTATTATTTTTTTTATTGAGTGATAATCGATAACTGTTTTCCAGTGACGTTGTGCGGTTAAACAATTCGCTGGTTTGTTTTGCCAGTTCTTTGCTATCGACCATGATGCCAATTTCGGTATTTAAATTTTTGGAGCGTGGATCAATATTGGCCGATCCGATAAAGACATAACGTCGATCAAGGATCATGTATTTCGCATGCAAACTGGCAGTGGAAGAAGCTTTTGTCAGTTTATTCTTCGGCAATAATGAGCGGCGTGCAGATGGTTTTAATTCATATAATTCAACACCGTCTTTTAATAACTGTGTGCGGTATTTTTTGTAACCGGCATGTACGGCAATAACATCGGTTGTAGCAAGAGAATTCGTCAGCACTTTGATCTTGATATCATGCTGGCATTTTTTGTTAAACCAGTTAACACCTGAGCTACCGGGTACGAAATAAGGTGAGGCCATCAGGATCTCCTGGCTGGCGTTCTCAAGATAAGGTTTGATGTGCGGGCCGAAATGTATGGTTTTTTCCTGTCTGTTCCTGTTCAGCTTTTCCGGGCGGTCATAAAATAATCTTGCATCAGCCCAGATGAAAGGGATCTTTTTATTGATGATCTTCTGCGTTAGATCAGCCTGTTCCAGTGTCCTGAAATATGCAGAGTTTATAGTGTGATGCCACCTGTCTTTTAGCCTGCTACGGATATGAGTCAGCTGCTTTTTTACAACAACCACAGCACTGAGACTTTCTATGGGCGTTGCCCAGTGGCTATCCCAGTAATCATTAAAACTGATACTGATATCATCGACGATAGGTCCGACCGAAAATAGATCCAGATCGACAAAGTTACGTGTGTGTCTGGCATCAAAATACTCGTCACCGATATTTCTGCCACCGATAATGGCGGCTGAATTATCGCTGATGAAAGCCTTGTTGTGCATACGGCGGCCGGCGCGATCCAGATTGATGATGAGTTCGATATTTCGGAACCAGTTACGACTTCGTAAAGGATTAAAGATACGGATCTGAATATTGTCATGCTGGCTGAGGGCTTTAAACTGGCTGTCACGCCCGGACAGATTGATATCATCGACCAGTATGCGGACTTTAACCCCACGGTCGGCCGCAGCTAATATCGCATAAGCAAGATGCTGCCCGCTAGCATCCTTGTGCATGATGTAATACTGGATATCCAGAGTCTTTTTGGCGATACTCGCCAGCGCCAGGCGTGCAATAAATGCATCAGTGTTGTCGCTCAGTAAATAGAAACCGGATTGCTTATCGTTATCATTCATAAAAGTAATAATTTACCATATAATTCAATATGATATCTTTCATGGACATGTTTTACCCCCGATGGTATTCCAGGTGGTTTTTCAGGACTATCTTTGCAAGCTGTTGGGCAGCTTGATTTTTAGTGTTTAGCCCGCATACTTGAGATATAAGCTTTATTTAAAGGCCACGGGGTTTTATGTCTTCACGTTTCAAACTTTATATCTTTCTACTAGCCGGTATGCTGGCTTCAGTTATGACGGTGTCCTGTGTAACGGCAGAGAGCAAAGCGCAGACACATTCAGATGCATCGGCCGCCAGCGAACAATTACGGTCGTGTGATGAAGTCTTATCTGCTGATAAAAAAAGTATTGAGGGTATCGGTGAATCTCGTGACGGCCGGGGAATATCCGGGCTCAACCCGGACAGCATCGCCTTTTTAAACTGGAACCTTTATAAAGGGGATGGTGATAACTGGCAGAGTGATTTCGATAACTTTGCCGGCAGCCATGATGTGCTGATCATCCAGGAGGCTTTTCTTGACGATGAACTCGATCAGCTGTTATCCGCTCACGCCTTTGCGTGGCAGATGAATACGGCTTTCTATCTGAATGGTACTGCTGCTGGGGTTATGACAGCGGCCAATTCAGGTGCTGTGTCCAGCTGTGGTTTTCAGACGACAGAGCCGATAATACGGGTTCCTAAATCAACATTGGTTAGTTATTACCGGATAGATGGCCATGAACAAAACCTTCTGGTCGCCAACATCCATGGTATTAACTTTACGCTGGGTATGGACAGTTACCAGCAACAGCTGGATGACCTCTACGCTGCAGTAAAAGATCACCGGGGGCCGATGATCATAGCGGGAGATTTCAATAGCTGGAGTGATGAGCGGATGTCGGCGGTTAATCGCCTGAAGAACAGGCTGTTACTGCATGCGCTGGAATATTCGGTTAATAATAAGACGCATGTCTTTGGTAACGCTATCGATCATGTGTTCTACCGGCAGCTGGAGCCGATAGAGAAAAAAGTATGGCAGGTGACCTCGTCTGATCATAATCCGATCTCGGTACGATTCAGGCTGGCTGACGCGCCGGTTCGAACAGCGCAGAACGAACCCCTGTGAAAATCATGATAGATGTCCGAGTACGGCTAGAAGC
>JADFWE010000087.1 GCA_015222915.1 Pseudomonadota bacterium
CTGGAAACAGGCCCTTTTTTATTGTCCCGGTTCGCTGGTTAAAACTATGCAGTTTAAGTGCAAGGCTTTGGCAGCTACACATATTTTCGAGCATGAGAATGTACTGTTAGCAAAAACAGGCATTTCTCTCAATGCCATATCCATCAGCGAGCGGCCGGCATCAGTAGCGGCTGGTGTGCCTGTCAGTGTACCGGTACATATTGCAACGCTTTAAATAAGAACTTACCGGGCTTTTCTACTATTATCTATAGATAACCATAATTCTGGCAGGTAATATGAAAACAATGAAAGCACTGGTAAAAAGCCATGCAGGTGAAGGCATATGGATGGAAGATGTGCCGCTGCCTGAAGTCGGCAATAATGATGTCCTGATAAAGATCCATAAAACGGCCATCTGCGGTACCGATATCCATATATATAACTGGGATGACTGGGCGCAGAAAACTATCCCGGTGCCCATGACCATCGGTCACGAATTTGCCGGTGAGATCGTCGAGATGGGTTCCAATGTCACCGGGTTAAACATCGGTGATATCGTTTCCGGAGAAGGTCACATCGTCTGTGAGCGATGCCGCAACTGTCTGGCGGGCCGTCGACACCTGTGCCCGAATACGATCGGTGTCGGTGTGAATCGCACCGGCGCATTCGCCGAATATCTTTCTATCCCTGCCAAGAACGTGTACAAGCCCAGTCGTGCGATGTCGACGGATCTATTGGCCTGCTTCGACCCTTTTGGCAATGCGGTGCACACGGCACTGTCTTTTAATTTGGTCGGTGAAGATGTGCTGATTACCGGTGCCGGTCCTATCGGTATCATGGCAGCGATGGTCGCCGCCCATTGCGGGGCGAGAAATATCGTCATCACAGATCTGAACCAGTATCGACTGGACCTGGTCAAGCGGATCGTGCCCAAAGCCATCCCGTTAAATGTTAACGATGGTCCGATCAGCAAAGAGTTCATGTGTGACCTGGGTATATTCGAGGGTTTTGATGTCGGCCTTGAGATGTCTGGTTCACCGCATGCTTTTAAGGATATGCTGAGCAAGATGATCAACGGCGGCAGTATCGCCATGCTGGCGATCATGCCGGATGGTACCGGTATCGACTGGAACCAGGTGGTTTTCAAAGGTCTGTTTATCAAGGGTATCTATGGCCGTGAGATCTTCGAGACATGGTATAAAGGTACCATGATGGTTCAGAGTGGCCTCCCTCTCGAAAAGATAATTACCCATCGTTTTCACTACACGGATTTTCAGCAGGGTTTTGATGTGATGCGCTCCGGACAGTCGGGCAAGGTCATTCTCAATTGGATTGAGAATGACAGTGAAAAATGAAAAATGCACTGGAATCGTTCCTGACGATTCTCAGCACTCCCTCCATCCATGGAGGTCGAAAAGTGAAAAATAGAAAATCGAACAAAATTGTCGCTATACTGGCAAGTCTGCCAGAAAGAACATCGCAAAGGGTTTTTTCTTAGCGTTCTCTGCGGCTTTGCGAGAGAATATTTTTTATGATTTTTAGTCACAGACATAGCCTGTCATCTTACGGTCTATCGTTATTGAGAGTTAGAGTTAATTATGAGTTTTGAAAGCGCTAGAAAAAGTATAGCGAGAGATCTTGCTGAGATAAGAGAGGCCGGGCTATGGAAGACCGAGCGTGTGATCGCCTCCGAGCAGAAAAATGATATCACTCTCGCCGATGGCAGTGAGGTGATCAATATGTGCGCCAATAATTATCTCGGCCTGGCAAACAATCCTGAAGTGATACAGGCAGCCATAGACAGTTATGAGAAGTGGGGCTTTGGACTGTCTTCGGTTCGCTTTATCTGCGGTACACAAACGATCCACAAAACACTTGAGGATAAGGTGAGCGAGTTCCTGGGTATGGAGGCAGCCATCCTTTACGCTGCCTGCTTCGACGCCAATACCGGATTGTTCGAGACCATACTGAATAATGAAGATGCGGTCATCTCTGATGAGCTGAATCATGCATCGATCATCGATGGTGTGCGCCTGTGTAAAGCTGCACGTTTTCGTTATAAAAATAACAATATGGCTGACCTCGAAGAAAAGCTAAAACAGGCAAAAGAGGGCGGCGCCCGGCGTATCCTGATTACGACTGACGGCGTGTTCTCTATGGATGGCACCATCGCACAGCTGGATAAGATCTGTGACCTTGCTGATAAGTATGATGCCATGGTGCATCATGATGACTGTCATGCTGTCGGCTTCATGGGGAAAACCGGCCGTGGCGTGCATGAGTATTGTGGGGTGATGGACCGTGTCGACATCATCACCGGCACCTTCGGTAAGGCGCTTGGCGGTGCTTCCGGTGGTTACACCTCCGGCCGTAGAGAGGTCGTCGATATGCTGCGTCAACGTTCCCGGCCTTACCTATTTTCGAATTCGCTGGCACCGGCAATCTGCGCAGCCAGCCTGAAAGTGCTCGACATGCTCTCAAGTTCTACGCAGCTGCGAGATAAGCTGGAACAGAATACGCGCTATTTCCGCAAAGGTATGCGCGCTGCTGGTTTTGCGGTCGATGACGGCGATCATCCTATCGTCCCAGTGATGTTAGGTGATGCGGTACTGGCGCAGGCGATGTCGAAAAAATTGCTCGAACGCGGCGTCTATGCCATCGGCTTCTTCTTCCCGGTGGTGGCGAAAGGCAAGGCGAGGATACGTACCCAGATTTCAGCCGCGCATACGAAACAGGATCTGGATACAGCGATTGCTGCCTTTGCAGAAACCTATGCTGAGTTAACCGGGTAAACTTGCTCGCTCAAAAATTTCACCGCCGAGACGCAGAGGCGCCGAGAAAAACTATTATTGATATATATCTGATCGTAGGTCGGGTTAGCGAAGCGTAACCCGACAGTGCTCGCCAAAATAATCGTCGGGTTACGCTTCGCTAACCCGACCTACAACTTAAAGCTTTTCCTCAGCGCCTCTGCGTCTCGGCGGTGAAAGCTATAAGTGTTTTTAAGCTATTCTCGCATTCAGCATCAGCCAGTCTTTTTTCTGCTGCGCAAAGCTTTCTTTCAGGGCTTTAACTCTTTCTCGCAGAGCATTAAGGTCATAGTTTTCTCTAACCGAATCCTTTTTCGCTTCAACCCACAATCTTCTCACCTGTGAGAATTCATTTATCTTTTTCAGCAGTGCTTCGTATTCACTCTGCAGGCGCAGGGTTAACATGTCCGCGTGCGGCAGCACTGCCAGTTTTCGGGATGTCCGGTCGAGCAGCATCTGTGCGCGTGAGCGTTCGATCTTCTCCAGCGGGGTCTGGTAGAGGTTACTTGCCAGACCTAACCCTGCAAGGCTGCGGATCAGCCACTTCGTCGGATCAAACTGCCACCAGCGCAGGCCATTGCGATAGTCTCGCTGGAAGCTGTGGTGGTAGTTATGGTAACCCTCGCCCATGGTTAAAAATGCGATAAACGCATTATCACGGGAAGAATTGCTGTCTGAGTAAGGCTGCCTGCCCCAGACGTGTGCCAGAGAGTTGATCAGAAACGTCATGTGATGTGATATGGCCAGGCGGGCAGCGCCTGCGAGTATGAGCATGCCCAGTACGTCGCCATGCCATATCCCCAGTGCAGCAGGAATGCCAAAATTAAGTCCCAGTACCAGTGGCAGATAATGTTTGTGTTGCCAGGTGACGATCCTGTCCTGTTTGAGATCACGGCAGTTCGAATATTCGGTATCGATGGTCGCCGGGTAATGGCGCAGCATCCAGCCGATATGTGAATGCCAGAAACCGCGCTGCGCAGAATAAGGGTCCTTATCTTTATCATCGACATAGCGATGATGCCTGCGATGGTCAGAGGCCCAGTGCAGGATGCTGTTCTGTGTGGCATAGGTACCGCCGAGCATAAGCAGCACTCTTACCAGCCAGTGAGCCTGGTAGGCGCGGTGTGTCCACAGGCGATGATAACCTGCCGTTATCGATATCTCACAGATGACAATTCCGATAATCATGGCGGCGATCTGCCAGCCATCAAAACCGTGATAAACCGCATAGACGGGTACACCGATTACGGTGATCAAACCGGTGAGTACGAAGACGCTGATATTCAGCCAGATGAGTCCGGGTTTTTTCATAAGACATTCCTGCTAATATTTAATGTATACAACTGTACGCTGAAATATTAAAAATGTACAGGTAATTATCTATATATAGTAATATAAGCTATACGTTCGTACCTCATTATATGTTTCGTGCTAAGATTCAGAGCATATTATTATGACTAAAAGCCGCGCTCAACAAAAAGAAATAACACGTCGTCAGATTATCGATGCAGCATTCAGGCTGCTCAGTCTGGAGCGAAGCTATTCCAGCCTTAGTCTGCGAGAGGTGGCCCGTGAAGCGGGGATCGCACCGAACTCTTTCTACCGTCATTTTGAAGACATGGAAGAACTGGGTCTGACACTGGTGGATGAAGGTGGTGTTGCTTTACGCCAGCTGATGAGAAAGGCGCGGCAGCGTATCGAGGATAGCGGCAGTGTTATCCAGGTATCGGTCGAGACGTTTATGGAGTTTGTGCGTAACAGCCCGCAGGTATTTCATCTGCTGTTACGGGAGCGTTCCGGGACATCTCTGGCCTTCCGCAAAGCGGTATCACGTGAGCTGCAGTATTTCATCGTCGAGCTTGCCGACTATATCCAGCATCGACAGAATTACACCATGGATGAAGCAAAGATCCAGGCAGAGGCGATGGTCATACTGGTGTTTAACGCCGGCGCCGAGGCTCTAGACTGCAAACCGGCAGAACTGAAACTGTTAACAGAGAAGGCTATTCTGCAGCTACGTTATATCGCCCGCGGGGCAGATGAGCTTTCCAGAGGTCGCCAAAAGAAAACAGTAAGGCCTTAAGCAGAAAAACATTTCAAAACTCTCGCACCATCGCTGATAGCAGAGCATCGAGTGCTTAGGGCGATACTATTCTTTTTTCCTGATCAGTGCAGCGATCAATTTTCCTTGTCCGACCAGTTCTGCTTTATCCTGTTCGATCACATTGAGTTGATATATTTCACTCACACCTGTCTCAGGGAGATGCACGCATTCCATCTCGATATTTTTTTTGTCCAGCGCCCACCAGCCGCATTGCATGATGGCCTGCTCTGATGTCGAGGTGAAGATCTTGACCGTGGGTTCAAAGAAGACAGAGACCTTGCTGATGTGGGCATCGTTATCCGTCGGTGATATCCAGATGCCCGCGCCGGGGTGGGGCGTGCAACCGGTGAGGATCAGCAGTACCGAGAGCATGCTTATCCGTATTGCGGATGTCTTCAGTTTTGTTATTTTATAGGTTCTTTTCATGATGTTGGTATCGAGTATTTTGATGTTAGTTGGTTAGTCGTAAGTAGAGCATCGGCAGTTTACGCGGTAGTTCTTCGGCGTTATGTATTAAAACATAGGAGCGGCTGCCGAACAGGTAGGGCAGGTAGTCTTCGGCCTGTTCGTCGATGGTGACGCAGAAAGGTCTTAAACCAAGCTTTTCTGCCTCAAGTACTGCCATGCGGGTATCTTCTATGCCGTATCGGCCTTCATATTTATCCACATCATTCGGTTTGCCATCGGTGAGGATGAGCAGCAGTTTCTGCGCTGAGGCTTCCTTGACGAGCAGCTGCGTCGCGTGACGGATAGCTGCCCCCATGCGGGTGTAATAGCCGGGACGGGTGGCCTTGATATGGCCGCGTATACTGCTGTCGTAGCTGTCATTGAAACCTTTTATGTTATAGAAACGGATGTGGTTACGGTTGCGTGACGAGAAACCATGCAAGGCAAAGCGGTCCCCAGTTGCTGTCAGTGCTTCGGCAAACAGGTAGAGTGAATCACGGATGACATCGATAACACGGGCATTATTATTGATGTGGGCATCGGTAGAGAGCGACAGGTCGGCGAGCAGCAGGCATGAGAGATCTCGGCTGAGGTTTCGGATGTCACGATACACCGGGGTATCACTGTTCACATGGCCGTTTTTCCGGTCGGTAAGAAAGTTGATGTAATTTTCAAGATCGAGTTCGGTGCCATCGTTCTGACGGCTCACCCAGTGGCGTTGAGGTCTCAGTGATTCAAACTGACGGCGGATTTTGTGTGCCTGCGGGCGAAGCCTTTCCGGTAGCTCAGCCGGCTCTGCATGCCTGGATGTCATCTCCTGAAGGCGGCAATGGTCTTTGAGTATCCGCTGCTGTTTGAAATCCCATTCATCGATGGGAATACCTTCGGTCAGGACGATATCATCGTATTCTTCAGAGGGCAGGTCGAGGTCGAGTTTAATCTTGCCGGCGGTGGTCTCGCTGTCTTTTGCCAGCGTGATCTTATCCATGTCTTCAGCCGTCTTCATAGTGTTGTCATCGTCATCATCGACGGTAGTGCGGTCAACCTTGCTGTATTCAGCCCAGCTCCATAGTGATTCCAGACGAAAGCTCATCAGCCCATCGTCACCGTCCGGCATATCGGTGCGGTCACCTTGTTTGCGTTTTTTCTGCTTCTGTTTGTCTTTGTCCTTTTCTGTGTTGTCTGATCTGTCTTCATCCGCTTCGGGAAGATCAGGATCATGCGGCTGGTTGCCTTTGATCACTTCGTGCTGCGGTGGTGAAGGATGCAGCCAGAGTGATACCGGCTGTGGCGGGCGTCTGGCATATCGCAGTGTGATGGCCAATGTCGGGTCAGCCAGTGCCTGCAGGATGTTTCTTTCCTGCTCGGCTTCTGTGGCGGACAGTTGCTCCGGGTCAGGGCGTTGCGCCAGATGTGCCTGTAGCAGACCCTGGTAGCGTGTGCGTAACCCCGGCCAAATCGCCAGTGTTTTCAGGGTGCGGTTCTGGTTTCTGCTGATCCAGTCATGGCCTTCAGCATCGACCACCGACAGTGCTGTCAGCCAGAGGTAGAGGTCGCGATTGAGCTGTTTGCTGGGAAACAGTGCGATGTGATCGGGCAGCCGCAGCGTCTCTTCATCGCGCCAGGCATATTGCGTTGTTTTACCGGTGCCGGCGATGCGTTGCAGGATGTTGCGGCTGGCATGCACTTCCGAGTCGGTTGCGCTCTCTATATGCAGGCCGCCTTCACCGCCGAGTGCACGGAAGAAGATGCCAGCGGTACGGCGAACGTCATCAAGCTGCACCGCCGCTTCAGGGTACTGTCTGTTCGCTTTACCGGTGATGAAGCGGTGCCAGATTTTTCCGACGAATTCTTCCAATGCTTTTCTCTCGCGTCTCTTTGCTTAGGGGTATTATTTTAATGTGGCTGAATTAGTATCTATTATCATCACTGCTGTCCCGTTAACTCCAGGCGTAATCAACTTACTAATCAGTGTTCGCCTTAGTAAATCGTCACCGTATCTGAAGTAGCAGCCGTGCCTGCTGCCCGAGACATGAATGACAAGTTACCGCTGAGACACGCTGTAAATACTTCCATGTACGCTCTGATGCCGCGTCCATGCGGCATACGGTCACAGCAGCAACTTACCATTCATGCCTCTCATCGTTAACGGGATAGCAGTGTATTGTCATTTAATAAAACGGGTCCAGTCTGGCGGCAACCAGATAATCATCATGACACAAAAAATAACGAGCGCGATAAAGTAGCGGATAAATTTTTTCTTTACCGATGTCCCCATGCCCGGTGGTAGAGGAATACCGCAGTGCGCACAAACAGTGTCATCTGCACTTACTTCTCCGCCACAATGTTTACATTTAAGTTTCTGCATTTAAAATTTCATTTTTCATTTTTCACTGCACCAGTCACTGCAGCTCTGTCCACTGCACGATCTGTTGCGGAAAAAGATAGACCAGGATAACCATTGCCGGTATCACGTAATAATAAACCCGCATCAGCGTGCGTACCAGCAGATGTGCGTCTTTCAGTTCCATGAAATAATCGACGATGATGCGGCCCTTGATTGCCAGTACCATCGCCATGATGGTGATGCTGCTCAGCCCCTGTGTTCCCTGTTCTGCCATATAAGCACTGAACAGGGTCAGCAGCATCAGCAGCAGCCATAAGGTATTGATGAGTCTTATGTGTGACATGTTCTTC
>JADFWE010000088.1 GCA_015222915.1 Pseudomonadota bacterium
AAACAATGACCGTTTACGGCTAAAAAGAGACGTTGGCCGTCGTTCGTTATTCGTCGTTCGTTAAAAGCTAAAAACACGAAGTGAACCAGTGGCTATGTAGCCCCTACTGTTTGGTGTTTTTCACGAACGACGAATAACGAACGACGAACAACGTCGCATTTGTGTCAGTAACTGACATCAGAAGTATCAAAGCGCGCCACGGCGTTTGTCGCTATCCAGCTCGTCTTCCGGCAGTATCCGTTCCTGTGCAACACGCCACTGGCCGTCATCTTCTTTCTGGATGATGAACTCGATGCCGCTGCTGTTGACACTGCCGTCACTGCCCTCGACGGTTTCGATGGATTTGAACATGACGCGTTCGGGGGTTTCTGCCAGTACGTTTAAACCTTGATAACTGACTTTCTTTAAAAGTTTATTCTCGAATTCATAGGCACACTGTTTATGCCAGTCATCATAGGTGATGACTTCAAAATCCGGCACACCGTAGACGCTAACGTCTTTGGAGATCAGGTTCATGTGTGCATCAAAATCAAGTTTATTGGCGGTCTCTGCCATCTCGGCTAAAAAGTCTATCGGTTTCATGTTGGTAAATATGGCCTTTGCTGTATTGGTACAAATGATGATGTGTGTGATGAGCGTTGTAAGTTATATATTGCAGGGTTTAAGTGTGAATCTTAAAAATCGCTGTATATTCAAACATACAACTTACTACATAAAACTTGCAGCTAGTGTCTCACCCCTGTTGATCGATAAGTTTCTGCCGGTATTCGATCACCACCGGGTTGTCTTTACCCAGCATGATAAACAGGCCTCTGGTGCACAGGCTGGCGATGCCGTCACGCCAGCTGTAGTCCTGTTTTATTATCTGCAGCAGGATGTCCAGCGCCTCGGCGTACTGGCTCTGCATCATGCGGTGGCTGCATAACTGAAACAGCAAACCTGCATCTTCAGGTTTGTCAGCGAGCTTCTGCTCCAGATCATCAACGGCGATTGCCTGCTGCGCACCTGATAAAAAGGCCGCATTGGTCATCAGCACCACGGCTTCTTCGCTCTCGGTCTTCAGCGGTGTTTTTTCCAGCAGGGCATAAGCCTGATCGAAGGCCTGCTCTTTTATCAGCAACTTGGCAAAGGTCAGCTGGATGCGGGTGTTCTCCGGATCGATAAACACCAGTTTATTCAGCGCATCAAACGCCTGTTCTTTTTCGCCCTGCTGATATAGCGCGACGGCTTCTGCCAGCGCTTTATCGGATTCGCGGGCGAGATATTTATCCAGCATCTTTTTGAAACTGTCGGGAGAATCGTAACCGTGGATCTGGTCGACAACCTCGCCATTGATGTAGAGCTTAACCGTGGGCACACTGTTGATCGCGTTATCATGCGCCAGCTGCTTCTCTTTTCCGGTATCGACATTGACCAGCAGGAACTGGCCGTTATAATCGTTCGCCAGTTTTTCCAGAACCGGCCACAGCCTCAGACAGGGACCGGCGCTTTCTGCCCAGTAATTCACCATCACCGGGCCTTTATGAGAATTGCTGAGCACGGCTTCAGAAAAATTATCTTTCGTCGCATCGATGATAAAGCTACTCATTCGCATACTCCTATGGAGCTCGAACGGCAGCGTTTGTAGTTTGACCAGATAGTATCTTTCAAAATAGCTCCTGTGAAATCTGCTTCTTCGATCTCGGCTTCGCGAAAGCTCGCGCGCGTTAGATCAGCTTCTGTAAAATTGGCGTCACGGCAGGAGGCACCATCAAAAATGCTCTTATTCAGATCAGCTTTAACAAAACCGGCCTGTTCCAGCTTCGCATCACGAAAGACGGTCTGCTGTAACGCTGCCCGGTCAAACACAGCACGGTTCAGCCCTGCCTGCTCAAAATTAGCACCATTCAGGCGAGCGCCAGTGAAATTAGCGGACGCCAGCTTTGCATCATAGAAATTCGCCTTATCCGCCCTGGCTTCGCTAAAATCTGCCTTTCTCAGATCGGAACGGCTGAAGCGGGCATTTTCCATCACCGCTTTTTTAAAACTGGCATTTTCAGCCTTAACCGCCAGCAGCCTTGCATCACTCATCCTGGCACCATCGAAGCGGGCATTTTTCAGACTGGCGAAGTTAAATTCCACCCTGTTTAAGCGGGCACCGGAAAAGTTCACATCATCGAGCACTGCGTTCGTCATGATGGCTCCGCTCAGATCTATATCGGAAAAATCTTTCGCTGTCAGATCACAATCAACCCAGTTAACGCCAGGGGCAGGAACATCATCGCAAGCAGCAAAAACTGGACCTGTTCCAGCCGGGATATATAACATCACAAAAAACATCACAAATAGATGTTTATGAGGTAGATTCAGCATGTTTTTTCCGTAATATTGACTAAAATTATGGTTGTTGTTTTAATTTCATAAGCGACTGCCCCTCACCCCAGGGTTATACTGCACAGGGTATCGAAGCACGGCCTCTGGCATGACCTGATTGCCGCCAGATCAGCCAGCTATAACCGTGAACGGGTACACAGCGAAATTACATTGTAATGATATCAAATATATACCGCCCAATATCCCTATTTTCACTGCCTTTTAGCACGGTGATGATGTCGGGCGCGTTATCTATCCTGCTCAACACACTATGCGTGACACAGGCACTGGCGGACGATAACTATCGAAATGAGCCCATATTCCCCATCCCGTTAAAAGCTGAATTAGACGAGAACAAGGTCGCCCTGGGTGAAACCCTGTTTTTCGATACCCGTCTGTCAAAGGACAACCGCTTCTCGTGTGCCAGCTGCCACCAGCTGGATGCCGGTGGTGTCGACGGCATCGCGCTGGGGCCATCACTCTCTGAAGATCAGCATGTCATCAACACCCCCACCGTATTCAACGCGGTCTATAACTTCAGACAGAACTGGGATGGTTCGGTAAAAACACTGGGTGAACAGGTCGAGATGGTAATCAACAACCCGCATGAGTTTGGCACTAACTGGAATACTATCCTGCCGAAGTTGAACAAGGACATCGAACTAAACAACCGGTTTTATGCGGTTTATCTCGACGGTATGAGCCGGAATAATGTGATCGATGCCATCGTCGAATTTGAAAAGAGCCTGACCACGCCTAACTCACGTTTTGACCGCTACCTTAGAAATGAAGAGAACAGCCTGAGCAAAGAAGAGCTGAAAGGATACAGGATGTTTAAGGAACTGGGCTGTATCTCCTGTCACCAGGGCATCAATGTCGGTGGCAACCTGTATCAGAAATTTGGCGTGTTCTACAATTATCTCGCTGAACGCGGTAATATCAACGAGGCGGACTATGGCAGGATGAATGTAACCGGTCGCCAGATGGACGCCTTCGTGTTCAAGGTGCCGTCACTGCGTAACATAATGCTGACCGCACCCTACCTGCATGACGGTAGCGCAGAGAACATAGAACAGGCCATCAGCATCATGGGAAGAACCCAGCTAGGCAGGACTCTGACGGATAGAGAAGTATTTTATATCAAAGCTTTTCTGATCACGCTGACCGGCGAATATAAGGACAAACCTCTGAATGGACATAGAGAGAACGCATCATGATAAAGGGAAACATCAATCACTGGATAGGAATCGTATTACTGATCTCGGTCATCAGCTTCCTGTTCTACAAGACCATCTTCAGCGATCTGCCGCTCACCGAAACCGTCGGTGCCATCGAAGAGATACACTACCTGCAGGTACAGCTGCACCGTGATCTCCTGCGCTATCGAAGTAATCAGATACAGCAATATGACACGCTGAACAAAACCCTGTCCGCACTGGAAACAAACATCGCAGCGCTGGCAGACAGCAACATCCCGGAAGAGGATATCGGAATAAGAACCATCGAAGCTCTGGATAGATCCATCCATGACCAATCGGAACTGGTAGAAGATTTCAAGACACATCATTCGATACTGCAGAACTCGCTGCTGTATATATTTAATGCCAGCACCGATCTCTACTCGGTAAAACCGAAGACACAGTCAAAACAGAAATTGCGGATCACTGCCGAGCTGATCACGCTGCTACTGGAATACAATGAGAACCCCGGGCACAACATCGCTAACAAGATCTACCCGCTGATCGATGCACTTAATCATAAACCCGATATCGACACCAACGCTCTGATCAACCACGGCCTGATCATCATCGAGCGTCTGCCAGAAACCGACGAGATACTGTCAAAGTTCAACTCCCTCAACATCGAAAACCAGATCATCTCGATCAAGAACAAGGTGAACACACTGAAGGAGACACAGAACCAGAACGCTGAAAGGTTTAACGTATTCCTTCTGATATGTTCGATCTATCTGATCTTCTACATCATCTATATCTTCGTCAACCTGCAGAAGAGCAAAGAGAAACTCTCGGAGAGTAACAGCAACTTAAACGATGAGATCGGCCTGCGGACCAGGACCGAAAAAGCCTTATACCAGCTGGTGGATATCGACAAGATACATCACAACGATGACGACCGGATACTGCACCTGCTGAATGCCCTGTGTAATGCACTCGATGTCGAATACGCTTATATCGGCAGGATAAACCCCTCCTGCTCCAGTGTCGAACTGCTCGGCCTGCTCGATCACGGTATGTTCAGCAGTGGCATCGTATACCCGTTACAGGACACCCCCTGTGAAGAAGTGATAAACAACGGTCGACTGGTACATAATAATGACTTCAACAATTATTTCCCGGATAGCAATATAGGCGTTTTAAGCAATACGAAATCCTATATCGGCATCCGTCTGGTCGATAAGGATGAAGAAGTCATCGGCATAATCGCCATCGCCAGCGATGAGGCGATCAACGACAGTAACCTCGCCGAGAACATATTGACCATCGCTTCTTCACGCGCCATCATCGAACTGCAGCGACAGGTAGAGATCAACAACAGCCGGCGTTACCAGCAGGGTTTATC